>JACUTP010000025.1 GCA_014859785.1 Candidatus Methanoperedentaceae archaeon
GTATTTACCGTTTGTTTTTATTCCGGTGTTGTGTGAATAGGATATTTACTTTAAGGCATATTGAAAAATAATGTCCCAGATATTATGTATAGTGACTGAACAATAGTTACCAAAAATTTATACTGAATACAGTTCAATTGAAAAGAGCTGGTGTGCGGTCATGGAAGAAAGGTATAACAAATTACTCTCAACAATAACAGAACGGAAAACAGAAGTCGATAAGTTCATTGAAGTTCTTCGCTCTGAAACAACATGGCTCACAAGTCCTGCAAGTACGAAGTATCACCTGAACAAAGAAGGCGGCTTGCTTGAGCATAGTGTCGGGGTTGCTGAAACGCTTTTACGTATCCGTGATGCGCTTGCTCCTGGGATTAGTGATGAAAGCTGTGTGATAACAGGTTTATTCCATGACGTGGGAAAAGTCGGGATGCCGGGCAAGCCGTATTATCTGCCTGAGGTGAAAAACGGCAAACATACTGGCGCTTACACTATAAACAGCGAGGTTGTTGCAATGGGTTTGTCTCTTCGGAGCCTGTATCTTATTTCACAGTACATCCCGCTTTCAGACGATGAGGCGCAGGCTATTGCCTATCATGACGGGATGTATGTACCTGAAGGAAGGGCTGTGGCGCATAGGGAAACACCGCTGTTGCTGCTGCTGCACTGGGCTGATATGTGGGCTGCGAGTGTGAGGGAGAAAAAGCGATAAATGCAAGACTTAATAAACAAGGCAAAAAAGAAAATAAAAGAGGATGTAGAGTTTCAACTCGTACCTGAATATATTGAAGATGAAATGCAAAAAAAGGGAGTTCTTGCGCAATATGATTTTAATAATGATATTATATACTATTCAAATACCCTTATCAAATCCAAATATGAAAATTTACAAATTCAAACTTTTGTACATGAATTAGCTCATGCGAAAGACCTCCGTACTTGTGTTAGAAATGGATTACTGAAAGTTTTAGAGCCTCACCAACCGCCGTTTAAAATACCTTGGCTACTATTAAATGATATTTTACATAGTGCAACGGAATTCCAAGTTTCAAATTTTCTTAACACAAAATTTGGATATCAACTACCTTCAAACTATTTTTTTGAACGTTCTCTTCATGAACCCTTACCCCTATCTCTTATTCCAGCAATAGAATATTTGCATTTTGGAAAAGATTCAAAATTAAGAGATCAATTTCGTATTAAGCTAAGTAAATTACTTGATTCGAAATTATTATGTGTGGATTCATTGCTTTTAGAACTTGGATTTGCAAATGCACAATCCTTTGAAACAGGATTCTTAAGATTAGCTTATTGCTTTGGATATGATGTTAACATTAAAATAAAACCTAATGAGGGAGAAATCAAAAAAAGCTTTAGATTTTTACAGAACAGTAACAATACTCAAATAAAAGTTTTCGAAATGATAAATTGGCATCCAATAAATTAATTTTTAGAAGAAGATTTTATGTTTTGTATTCATTTGAATAAGTAATTAGTCATATATACCAAATATAACTTCAGCTAATACTTCCAAACTCCTCAACCAAATAGGTGACTATTATTTTCGCTCCATTTGCACCGCTATCACCGCGCTTCAACGACCCTTCATCAACTGGCAATCAGCATTTATCACATGCCAGAAATGACCATCTCCAATACCGCCTGCGTATCAGGTGAGATCCAAATATGAAAACTGCGCCGAAAGTTCAACCGCCCCATGCCCCCTTATCATCCAATTCTCACCACTCTCCCACCGCCGTCATCGGTTCATTTGACGCCGCCGCAGGATTGAAACATGTTTAAATATGTTGGCATTCAATAACTGTATATGAAGCATATGGATACAGTCCTCCACGAGCACGACAATAGCAAATGGCTTGTTTTAGGCAATCTTGAAATACACATAACTTCAGAATTAACAAAAGATTTCAAGACCTTACGGGGAGTTCTGAAATCCAAAAAATCCGCAGTAAACATCATACGTGAGATGAGAGATGATGATAGAAAACAAGAAACACGCGGATAAAATCATACTTGATACATGTGTCCTTCTCGAATATTTTCTAAATTCCAAAAAAGCTGAAGAAGTAGAAAAGCTTCTCGACAGGATAGTATCCGGAAACCTTGAAGGTTATATTTCGGTCAGCACGATAACAGAAATAACAACCTTCTTCGTTCGAGAAGATTCGGAAAGCAGGCTTCCTGAGGTAATTGATTTCCTGAAAAATAATCTATTTATCTTGAATACGACGACTGAAATCGCTTTTCTTGCTGGCACTATAAAAGCAAAATATCAGACACGAGAAAAGGGTTTGTCTCATGTAGATGCTATAATCTGTGCATCTGCAATAATGTTTGACTGCATCGTTATAACCTACGATTCAGAATTCGACAGGGTTTCTGAAGTCAAAGTCAAACGTCCATAATTAATCTTTTGGAAATAAACCCGACAAACCCGAAATAAACCCGAAATAAACCCGAAATTGATAAGAATAATTGATGAAGAAAGAGAGACGGTAATGACTGACACTAAAATCAAACCCCTCAACCAACCCGGCGACTACTACTTCTGCTCCCAATGCAGCGAATGGCACATATACCGAGCAGACCCAGACACACCCGGACACCAGCACATTACACACCTTGACGAAGAACAAACAAACTCTCCATCTGCAAAATACTACTTCTGCGGCGCCTGCAACAAATGGCACACCGGCTCAAAAAAAGACCATTTGCAAAACCGCCTGCAAATCAAACGGGATGACAGCATAAAACCAGCGCCGTCTGCCAAGAACTTGCGTGTCCAGCCAAAACGCACAGGCGCCCGCCATTCAGAAGACGCCGAAATCGGCTCATTTGACGGCGCCGCAGGTTTATGGAAAACCGAGTCTGAACTATTGGGTTCAATATCCTCATCAGAATCACGGCGCATATGCGAGGAGATTCTGGAACTTGCCGGAAGTCTTGATAAAAACCTTCATATCCAGCGCTTCAACAGGAAAAACGGTTTTTCCTTCATAGTAAAAGGGTTAAAAATCGGAGAGATAAAAATCGGTTCAGGCGGATTTGTACTGAGTCTCATGAAAAATATCCTGAATAAAGGCTATACAAGTGTCAGGAAAGAAAAACAGGATTTTATTTTCAATGGCACATCAGCGAATAATCCAGATTCACTGAAAGAAATTCAGGACCATCTCATATCAGAATCCAAAAACCTGATTTCACTCAGAAAAACAAACACCATAGGATACCGTGAAAAATGGCTTCACTGCTTATTAATTGAACAGATGCAGGATAATGGATTAGCAGGGCTTGACCTTGACTTCCTTTATTACGAAACCCCTGCTGGCAAGGTAAAACGCAGCAGGCAGTTTGGACGTGAGCATATCGATATTCTTGCAGGGGACAGGAAAAATAAATCACTTGCTGTTGTGGAAGTGAAAAAAGAAGGCACTGATATAGGTTCAGCAGTCTCACAGGGACTTTCTTATATCGGATGGTTGTGGGAACATAAGGAGCATCTCAAACCAAGAATAAAACAGGTTGGCTGGGATGTTTCTATCGATAATTTGAAGTTATCAATTATAGCGCCTGATGTTGATATTCAAAACTTTTCACTGGATGCAATCAGTAAAGAGCAGATAAAGAAGTATAATTGCAAGGTAAATCTTGTAAGTATTAATCAGGACTGGGTGCAGAATGAGAATATTTCCGTAACTCGGAATTTTGAAATTGACTGATTTTTGGAATTAAAAAATAAATCCTACTTCTTCCGCATCCTGACAGCATTCGCATGTGCGTGCAGCCCTTCAGCCTCAGCCAGTTTGATTATGGTATCCGCGATACTGTCAAGTCCCTCTTTTTCAATAACCTGCACGCTTGATTTTGTCACGAAATGGTCGGTATTAAGCCCTGAATACATCCGCCCGTATCCCGCTGTCGGGAGGACATGGTTCGTACCTGATGCGTAATCCCCTGCCGAAACAGGCGCGTAATTTCCCACAAATATCGAGCCTGCATGCTTTATCCTGCCGAGTATGTCCTGCGCAGTCATTATCTCAAGATGCTCTGGCGCAAACCTGTTTGAGAAATCAATACACTCATCAAGTGAACCTGTCAGTATCGCCGCATTTTCAAGGGATTTTTTAATAATCTCAGTCCTCTGCGCAGTATCAAGCTGGCGGTCTATCTCCTGCGTGACCTGTCCTGCAAGTTCCCCGGACGGTGTTACAAGAACAGAAACCGCGCTCGGGTCATGCTCAGCCTGGGCTATCATATCAGAAGCAATAAATCCGGCATTTGCAGTGCCATCAGCAATAATCAGCACCTCACTCGGTCCTGCAGGAAAATCAATAGCTGTCCCGCACACCATCTTTGCAGCCGTAACATACACGTTACCAGGTCCCACTATTTTATCCACGGCAGGTACGGTTTCAGTGCCGTACGCCATTGCTGCGATTGCCTGGACACCGCCGATGCGAAACACCCGGTCAGCTCCTGCAATAGCAGCAGCAGCAAGTGTCAGGGGGTTTACTTTCCCGTCCTCACCAGGAGGTGTGCATATAACCACTTCATCCACGCCTGCCACCCTGGCAGGAATTACCGTCATAAGAGCCGTGCTGGGGTACGAAGCCCTGCCTCCAGGCACGTATGCACCCACGGACTCAAGCGGAGTAATTCTCTGCCCGAGTTTTAAACCCGGAGCGAATTCCTTAATCCAGCTTTCCCTGACCTGGGCTTCATGAAACCTCATGATATTTGCCGCTGCCTTTTCAAGATGGAAAATAAGTTTGCTGTCAACCGATTCACGGGCAGCGTCAATCTCGCTGCGCTGCACTTCGAGCTCATCAATTGCTGCCCTGTCAAACTTTAACGTATACTTTCGAAGTGCATCGTCCCCGTTCTGTTTTATGTCCCGGAGTATCGAACTAACAGTCTCCCTGACATCATCAAGTCCGGCGCTGCGGTTCAATATACTGGCGGTTTCCAGTGCTGAAAGTCCTGAAATAGGCTTTGTAAACATTTACGTGCTGGTTTCAGGCTTGAACTAAATAAAGATTGTCATATCCGAACAGGATACACATACTGGCTGTGCGGTAATTACCTTTTGATTTCCACTGCTTTTAAGATGTACTCTTCTGTACAGGGTTCAATAATCCCGTTTCCCACATCGATAATGGTCAGCCTGTCGCTTTTCTTAATTCCAGGGGGATGGCACAGCTCATAATGTTCACAGCTTGAAAAGCGGCATGACAGGGGTTCGAATATTATTGTCGAGCCTTTTATAGCCTTCCTCGACTCAACGCTTAATTCAACTGGCGCTTCGATAACCTCAACAGCACAAACACCGGAATCATGCACAAAACAATCATGTTTACCTGTATTGCGTACGCCTGTTATCCTGTACTTCCCTCCCTCGTTAAGGTTAAGGCATGTCTTTTTAAGTTTACACCCCTCGCATTCTTTCGCCCCTCCCCTGAATATGAACTCGTTTCCGACCTTTGCCTGTTTCTCTCCTATTAAAGTTATTATTGTATCCGAATGTTCCATATAATTCACCTTGGTTATGTTTTACTTGTTAATTATAATCATTAAATTACTTTTGTAATCCTTGCAACTTTTTCAGCATCATCTCTTGTCAATCCTGTACCGAGAATCGTGTATCTTTCAGGACGGATTTTATGAGCATTTAGAAGTGCCTCTATAATAAATTCTTCCTTTATGCCAAGGTCTGATGCACAGGTTGGAGCACCTATGGTTTTCAGGGCATAACGTATCTCTTCCCAGTTATCGCCATGAAGGTACATCATCATAATAGTCCCCACACCGCACTGCTCGCCATGAAGCGCAGGGTTTGGTGCTATCTCGTTTAAGGCATGGCTGAACTTGTGTTCAGAACCGCTTGCAGGACGGGATGAACCGGCAAGACTCATGGCAACACCGCTTGCCACGAGCGCTTTCATGACAGTCCAGGCTGATTCCTCACGCCCGGGCTTTATTGAACCTGCTGATTTTATAAGGATTTTTGCAGTAAGTTCTGATATTATGGATGCGTACTCGCTAAACGGCTCGTTATACAGCCTGTGAGCCAGTTCCCAGTCGCGTACCGCAGTATAATTCGAGATAATATCTCCGCATCCAGCCACAAGAAGCCTGTGCGGGGCAGATGCGATAACTTCCGTATCCGCCACAACCGCAAGAGGGCTCTGCGCTTTCTCTGAAACTGCTTTTCCATTTTTTATAACAGAAGCACGGTCCGAGATTATACCGTCATGTGACGCTGCCGTGGGAACGCTGATAAATGGAATATCAAGATGCATTGAAGCTAGCTTTGCTATATCTATGGACTTCCCACCGCCAACGCCGAGTAAAAATGAAGCATTTGCCTCATCTGAAATGTTCTCTATCCTGTTTACCTCTTCCAGAGAAGGATTTAGAACAACCGCTTCATTCACGCTGAAACCGCAATCTTCCAGTGATACCCGGACTGTCTTCCCGGCAGCCTTGAATGTAGAACTGCCAGCCACAATCAGGGCATTCCCATTAAGCTTAAGTTCTTTACAGACTTTACCAGTATCGTTAATTACACCATGACCTACTACAACGTTTCTCGGAAGCTGCATCCACTTGCTCTTACTGGTTTCATTAATCGGTTTCATAAGGTATTGATATGAATATTACAGATACACTCTGGCAGTATATAAATAAGTATTATATCAGCGGTATCGTCAGTGACTCGTCCTACAATCCTGTTGACACTATCACTTACGGTATTTTACTCGGTATAAGTATTTTCGGGGTCTTAAAACTGCTGGAAAAACTGGATGTGGAAATAAACACGGCGTTTATAGTTTCCATAACACCGTATGTGCTTGCAGGCTCATCACTGCGGGTACTTGAGGATTCAAACGTGTTCACACCCCCGTTACAGTTTCTCTTCATAACACCCATCATATACTTTTTCATGTTTGCTGTAACGGTTTCAGTTCTCGCACTTACAGTCACTCTTGAAAATAAAGGGAAAATTAAGGACTACCGCTTGTTTTTCGGTGCTTTTGGTATAGCATGGACTGTATTTAATCTGGCGATGCTGCTTGTGGTGGGTGAAATCCAGAACCCCGCCCCTGCAACTTACATACTGGTTTTGGGTGTTGTATCAACGTATATAATATATCTGATTTCAAAAAAACAGGGTTTTTCACTTCTTACCGATAAACTTAACATATCCATCCTGTTAGCCCACATGCTGGATGCGTCTTCCACGTTTGTGGGTGTAAATTTTTTAGGGTATTATGAAAAACATGTTGTTCCCACTTTTTTCATAAACCTTGCAGGAAATGTCACAGACTATCCTTCCATTGTCATGTTTCCCCTGAAACTGCTTGTATTCATACCGGTACTATACATGCTGGATTACAAATTCGACAACAAGAAGGAGAGAAAACTTATAGGGCTTATGAAACTAACTATACTGGTGCTCGGGCTTTCACCTGCCACAAGGAACACTCTCCGTATATTAATGGGAGTATGACATGAATCGTGATATCGAATACCTGTATTCATTAAGGAAATACATCTTTGCAATCACGGCTGTTTTTATTATTTCGGTTGTAATCGGTGTATTCGCATCAATAAGAGACCCCGAATCCTCACTAAAATATTTCGAGGCATTTGGGGAATCTTTCGGATGGATAAAAGACCTGGATCCATTAGCCATAATGATGATTATTTTCCTGAATAACGCCCTGAAAAGCCTGGTGGCGCTTGTACTCGGCATCGGTCTGGGTATAATCCCGGTTGTTTTCATATCAGTTAACGGTATAATGCTTGGCATGATTGCTGACCTTGTTTTCAGGGAAATGGGCGCTGCTTTCGTACTGGCGGCACTTCTCCCGCACGGTATCATAGAAATCCCCATGATACTGTTGAGCGCTGGTATCGGGCTCAGGCTCGGTCACATTATGTACTTATCGCTAAAGGGTGAGAGGACTGATTTGAAAAATGAGTTAAAACAGGGTATCGGGTTTTTTATGAGAAGGATTGTCCCGCTGCTTCTCCTTGCAGCGGTTATTGAAACTTTTATTACGCCTCTTGTCATCAGCCTGTCTGTTTTGGGTTAGGGTTAATGTCCAGAGACCTGTCGGGTAAAAATAATAAATATTATTATATTGTAATAAAAAATACTATTTCGCTGGATTGCGGAATTTATTCAATCTTCTATCATTTTGTATCATGAATTTACCCCAGAAAGTCAGTGGATATTAACACTAAGGATAAGACTTCCTGAGAAAAAACTGTTTATTTTCCCCGCGCCATCCTCAAAAAGTTCTCAACTATTCTCAACCCATCGGGCGTCAGCACAGACTCAGGATGGAACTGCAACCCGAATACCAGTCTTTCCCTGTGCCTTATACCCATGATAATCCCGTCTTCCGTCCTTGCCGTAACCTCAAGCACACCGGGAAGTTTTTCGACTGCAAGTGAATGGTACCTTCCACCGACAAGCGGGCTCGGAACACCCTCGTAGATACCCCTGCCGTCATGGATAACCTGTGCAGTCTTGCCGTGCACAGGTCCTGAAGGCGAATGTGTCACTGTCCCGCCAAAAGCTACCGTAATTGCCTGGTGACCCAGGCACACACCCAGAAGCGGGACGTTTGCAGTTTTAATAATCTCGATGCAGTTCCCGATATCACGCGCATTAAGGGGATGCCCCGGACCCGGCGAGATTACAATTGCATCAGGGTCAGTCTCTACAACTTCCTTAAGGGAAATTGTGTTGGGGACAACAATTGTGTCAGGCTCGAACACCGACACATAATCCACAAGGTTCCATACGAATGAATCCCTGTTGTTCACGAATAAAACCTTCATTTTGCACCTCCTATGGCTTTAATCATGGCAGCCATCTTGCGCTCGGTTTCGTGATACTCATACTCAGGGTCAGAATCCGCAACTATACCTGCGCCAGCTTGCACGAGCGCCTTATTCCCATTCTTGATAATAGTCCGTATCACGATTGCAAAATCCGCATCCCCGTTCCATGAGTAGTAGCCCACGCCTCCGCCGTATATTCCCCGTGCGCTTTTCTCAAGGTCGTGTATAATTTCCATGGCGCGTATCTTGGGCGCGCCTGAGAGTGTGCCTGCCGGGAAGATGGCGCGCGTTGCATCGAACTGGTCGCATTCGTCACGGAGCATTCCCGATACCGTACTTTCGATATGCTGGACATGGGAATATTTTAGCACCGACATGAAATCATCTACCTTTACAGTGCCGCCTTTTGAGACCATCCTCACATCGTTGCGCCCGAGGTCAACAAGCATAACATGCTCTGCGCGCTCTTTTTTGTCATCGAGCATCTCTTGTGCGTACTTTTCGTCTTCATCCGCAGACTTGCCGCGCGGGCATGTGCCTGCAATCGGGTTGGTGATGACCTTCCTGTTATGCACTGAAAGCAGGGTTTCAGGGCTTGCGCCGATAATGCTCGTGCCGTTAAACTCGAAAAGGTACATGTAAGGGCTGGGGTTCATCCTGCGCAGGGCTGTGTACAGTTCAAGAGGTGTCTGTTCTGTTGTAATCTCGTATCGCCGCGAGAGAACAACCTGGAATATATCACCGTCTATGATATGCTGTTTTGCTTTCCTGACAGCATCCTCGTACACATCCTGTTCCATGTTGCAGGTTATTCTGCCGGGTTTGTTAGTCTGGAATTTCGCCGGTTTTGCAGATTCAACAAAGGATGCGAACCGTTCCACATCATCCATGGCCTTCCTGTAAACATCTGCGGGAGCGTCACCTTCAAGGACAAAAGGTGTCATGACAATGAAAGTTTCATCTGTCATGTGGTCGAAAACAACAGTTCGTGTCGTTAGTGCAAACTGGGCATCAGGTGTTTCACCTGTTCTTTCCCCGATATCCAGCCAGCAGTCATACACCATGTCATAGGCACAGAACCCGATGGCTCCACCTGTGAATGTCTGCCTGTCAAAACCCTTCCCGATATATTTTACACCTGATGCCGCAAAAGCAGAACGTACAGCATCCATTGTATCGAAACCGTCTTTAATCCGCCCGCCTGCGCCGTTTTTGATGTCGCATACTTTTGAAAGCGAGGACTCGATAAAGCCTGTCAGGTTTGTACGGTACTTGTAATCAAGGGTTACATTGCGGTTTTTCACGGTAAAGATAGCATCAGGGTCAGAACCCACAAACGAGAACCTGGCATGTCTTTTTTCTTTCTCAACCGATTCAAGGAGATACGTGCAGTCATTATCCAGTGATGCATAAAGGTCAAGCGGCGAACAGTCCACGTTAACCTTTGCCATCAACTGGATGATAACAGGTCTTTCCTGTGCCAGTTTTACAAATTCCTCTTCTGTTATGTCAAATTCCATGTATTTTTGCGTTCCTGGTAAATTCCGTTACTTTCTGTTCGTCTTTTATCCCGCCAGTTTCAACTCCTGAGGCGGTATCAACAGCGTAAGGGCGCACAGTTTTCACGGCTTCCCCGACGTTTTCGGGAATAAGACCCCCTGCAAGTATGATTGGGATGGGTGAGCGCCTGACAACCACGGCGCTAACATCCCAGTTATGCGTAACACCCGTACCGCCCGTTTTACCGCCAAGTGCCGTATCAAGGAGAACCGCATCTGCTGTCCCTTCCAGTTCATTTACCTTTTTTACAAGCGCTTCGGGGTCGGAGTCCTGCGATACTTTCAGGGTTTTTATTAGCTTGATTCCGCTTTCTTTAATTATCTTAAGTTCTGAGAGTGACATGTCATTGTGCACCTGGACAGCAGACGGTTTTGCCTTGCCTATCATTTCAAGGGCATGGTCAGCATCCTGTGGCATGATAACCATCACGGATGTCACGAAAACCGGTACTTTTGAAATAAGGCTGGCAGCAAGTTCAAGACTTATTTTTCGTGGTGTTTCTACTGGTACGTCCGTGATGAACCCAACAGCATCCGCCCCTGCATCCAGTGCAAGTGAAAGCTCACTTTCTGACTTAATCCCGCAGATTTTAACTTTCATAGGAGGTGCCTTTATTGTTTTATAAAAACAGTGCAAGCTTTTCCGGGTCGCCCGCTTTTTTTACGAACTCTTCCAGTTTGTTAAGAGCTGCGCCGCTGTCGATAGATTCATTTGCAATCGCTATCCCTGAAACCAGGTTCTCTGCCTTCCCGCTTACATACAGCGCTGCACCCGCGTTTATGGCGACTATATCGCGTTTTGCTCCTGCCTTGCCTTTCAGGATGTCAACAATATCACGGGCGTTTTCCTGGGGTGTGCCGCCCCTAATGTCCTCAATTGAGGCGCGCTTTACTCCGAGTTTTTCAGGTGTAAGTGTATAAGTTAAGACTTTGCCGCAGTTGAGTTCCGCAACCGTTGTTTCCCCGATGTTTGATATTTCATCCAACCCGCTTCCATGCACCACAAGTGCTTTTTCAGTGCCAAGCAGGTTCAGTACGTTTGCCATCAGGACGCATAACGCGCTGTCAAAGACGCCTATAACCTGCGCCTTTGCGTTTGCGGGATTTGTGAGAGGACCGAGGATGTTAAATACAGTCCTGAAACCCAGTTCTTTCCTTATCTGCCCCACGCGTTTCATTGAAGGATGGAATATCGGTGCGAGCATGAACCCGATTCCTGCATCCTGGATGCTTTTTTCAACAAGCGAAGGAGACAGGTCTATCTTGATTCCGAGTTCCTCAAGCACGTTTGCACTGCCTGACCTGGATGTGATTGAGTAGTTGCCGTGCTTTGCCACAGGTACGCCTGCGCCTGCTGTGACAATAGCTGCTGCTGTGCTGACGTTTATGGTTCCTGAGGCGTCACCGCCTGTGCCGCATGTATCCACGAGTGTTCCTTTGACTCTGGGGTTGATGATGTTTGCAGCTTTTTTCATGCCGCGGGCAAGTCCTGCTATCTCTTCAGGGGATTCGCCTTTTATCTTAAGTGCGGTCAGGAATGCGGAAATCCGGGCATCCGATGCCTCAGTGAAGAGCCTGGTCATGGCATTTTCAGCTTCATCCACGGTAAGGCTCTGGTTCTGGACGAGTTTGAGTATATAATCTTTCATAACAATCACTGTACAATAATGTACATTTATGTATAAATGAGTACATTTTATATAAAGGTTATGGGTATTTTGAAGCGAAAAATTATAAATGGCATAAACAATAATTCATGACGGGGGATAAGTATGAATAAAAATACTGGAAACTTAATAGCCATATTATTAATCGCTTTGGTTGTGCTTTTCACAGGATGTGCAGGAGAAGAAGACACCACTCCGGAAGCAACACCGGTATCAACACCCACGCCAGAGGAAACGGTTTCAACTCCAACCGGTCATGAACAGGCAGGAGAACCCAATGAGAGCTATCCCGGACTTGCGGACATTTTTGACAAGAAGTCAGGTATAGAGGTCATAACAGGTAGTGTCCAGATCGAACGGGAAGGCATTATGCTTTCAGGTTTCCTGGTGCAACCTTCAATTTCTGGCAGGTATCCCGGGATTATAATGATCCATGAATGGTGGGGATTAAACGAACAGGTTAAAAGCATGGCTGACATACTGGCACGTGAGGGATATGTGGTTCTGGCTGTTGACCTGTTTGATGGAAATGTTGCAACAACGATTGAAGGTGCACAGGCCAATCTGAGGGAAAATCCTGACGAGGAAACACTCCCTAAAATGCAGGCAGGTTTGGAATATCTTCGCGAACTTCCAGACGTTGACCCTATGAATATCGCTTCACTGGGCTGGTGTTACGGCGGTGGTCAATCATTCCTGCTTGGTATCAATGAAGACCTCAATGCAACAGTGATATACTACGGCAGGATTTCGACAGATACGTCTGATCTAATTGAACTGAGGGAACCGGTTCTGGGGATATTCGGAGCCGAGGATACAAGCATTCCGGTTGACGATGTTCGCGAATTTGAAAGACTCTTGAAAGCGCAGGGGACGAGTGCTGATATCTACATATATGAAGGAGCAGGTCATGCTTTTGCAAACCCCACAAATACCGGGGCTTTTCGAAAAGTGCAAGCTATTGATGCCTGGAATAAGACCATTGATTTCCTGAATCTTAACTTGAAGGTGGTTTAAATTATATTATCTCCATCCCCTTAACAAAAATCCCCTCATCAATAATCTTACCCACAATCTTCCCACCCAGCATCTTTGCAGCCTCGGGTGCCTCCTCGCGGGGAAGGACTGCCAAAAATCCCATCCCCATATTAAACGTCCTGTACATCTCAAGGTTTTCCACACCCCCTTCTTCCTGAAGGAACCTGAATATCGGCTGTGGCTCAAGCGGGTCACTGAAATCAAACCCGTATTCTGTTACCCTGTGGAGTTTCAACAGCCCACTACCTGTAATGTGTGCCAGCCCGTGTATATCGAATTTTTCCACGGCATCAAGAATGCCAATATATATCGTTGTCGGGATAAGCAATTCATCTCCGATTGTCGTATTCATGTTGTAAGGGAACGGGTCATTGTAGGAATATGGCGATTCTTCAATAATCCTGCGGACAAGCGTATACCCGTTGCTGTGAACACCACTTGACGGAATGCCAACGACCGCATCACCGATTTCTATACGCCCACCTGTTATTATCCTGTCCTTTTTTATAATCCCGAGACTTGTTCCTGCAAGGTCAAACCCTTTAACTATATCAGGCAGGGTTGCAGTCTCACCGCCTACTATGGAACTCCTTGAAATCTCAGCACCCCTTGCCAGCCCCTCTCCTATCTGCCCCATGATCTCGTCGTTTGCCTCATCTATTGCTATATAATCAACGAACGCAACAGGCTCGATACCCATTGCAAGAAGGTCATTCACATTCATGGCAATGCAGTCAATCCCGATAGTATTCCATCGTTTCATCTCGTTTGCAATAAGAATCTTTGAACCCACACCGTCGGTTGTAAGTGCAAGGGCATACTCCCCAAAATCGATGAGACCTGCATAATGCCCCACCTCTGAAAGTGGTGCACCCAATCCTTTCCTTTTAAATATAAGCTTCTCAGAAAGAGCTTTTATCGCTTTATTTTCCCTGGTAATATTTACACCGGATTTTGCGTATGTTAATGCCATGTAATTCTAAATAATATTGATGGCATAAAGATTTTATGAAAAAATGAGGAGGCAGGCTTATGAGAGGTTGGGATTCCAAAAATACAGCCTGCCTGACCCTCAGGCTACAGAATGTAATAATCACATATATATATTTCGTTATTGAAATTAATTGACAAATCCCCAAATCGATAACTTTAAATGCTTATAATGACTTCAATTTAATGGAGAAGGCATCCTGACAGGATACCAAATATCAATAATAATGAAAGAAAAAATACTTGAAATCCACCAAAAACGAACCCCCCATATTAAAGAGGGACAGGAAAAAGAGGAAAAAACGCTTGAATCATGGATGATTGAAGAATATTTTGTACTTTATCAGGCATCTTAACTTTAAGGTTAGAATATGGAAGTAACGGGAATCTGCAGCATATGTGGAAATGTGGGGAAGATGCATACATGCATTTTATGTGGCAGACTTGTATGCAGCCGCTGCATTACCGCGGGGGGAATGTGTATCCATTGTTCCCGCGGCAGGGACTACTCCACTTCCAGGACATAGAAATATCTTGCAGAAACAGAATCACAAATAGATTTAAGCAGCACCTGTTTTGATTTTTCATCGTCAGCTACAATGCCGAATACCCCCAGGGGTATAGATGTACTTGCATTGAACGGTCCGCCAGTAACCTCACTCCAGTCCCCGAACGCTTTCTTGAGCAGGTTTTTCATGTTTAGTTCCATATTTTCTGTCTCGGCGTAAATATGAATCTTTGTCGCATCCACGGCAAAAACAAGAGCTGTGGAAACGCCTTCAATATCAAGCATATACTTACAGACCTTGGGGATGGTACCCGCTTCTTTCACAAAACCGACTGTCGTAAATAATGAAGTACCTTTTATTTCCTTATTACCAATTGCATGGGCAAGGTCCTCGAAGGTTTCTAATTTGACAGACGGGTGTTCAAGGCTGTTAAGCAATTCCGTGTCCATGTACTTATGGATGAACCAGTATGCTTCCACGTCCTCAAGCGTGAAATTCGTTACCAGGGTCCTGGTTTTTACCCTGATTGCATAGAGAAGTAACGTCGCAAGCCGTTTATCTATTGCAACACCGAGTTTTTTCAGGTACTCTATCATTATACTCGATGTGGTTTCGGTTGTCCTGATATCACGATATTCACTTCGGATTCCTTCAGTTTTCCCGAGAGTATGCCCGATTACCACTGTGGGAGTGAATTTTTCACCTGTTAACTCTGTTGGCAGTAGATCCACAAAAGCTATAATGTTCTGGGACTGGGCGATTGCAGGTGTATTCATCACGTCATCGCCAAGGACATTGATAAGGGTCTTGTTCTGTATCAACCCTGTAAAATAAATATGGGCATCCATGTTGTAATGTTCAGCTATTCTTTTAAGGGCAAGTGAACTCGCAAGTGAATCCGAATCAGGGTTGTCCTTTGTATATATGGTAAGTCTCTGGTTCTGCTGCGAAAGTATTTTCTTAAAAGCCCGTTGTTTCCAGAAAGTAAAACTCTTGAACATTAATTCCATAAATTGGTATTATTCAGGATATACTTTTGCAGCCGTATTATGAATTTTCAGGCGGGTTAAACTTACTGATGGTTAAAGTTCATAAAGGCATGGTCGATGCCAGTGGTATTATAGAGGAATCAAGTAATGCCCGAATAAGACATATTATACGGTTTTCCTTCTATCGTTACAATCAGGTCACGCCTGTCATATTCAACCTTCTTCACAAATAGCTGGTAGTGCCGAGTCAATAATATAAGGTCGTTGTCTATATATTATATTCCATAATATATCTGAGAGGATGGATTATGAAGAAATATATTGTAACACTTTCCAAAGAAGAACGTGCTGCCCTAAAAGATATCACTTGCAAGGGAACACATAGCTCACAGCAGGTACTCAATGCTCATATTCTACCCGGGGTCGATGAAGTGGAGCATCAGGTAGAGCGTTTAACCAATGAAGAAATAGCTCGTGTACATGTTGTAAGTATGAGAAAAATTGAAGCCCATCTGATTGCATTGAGTTGCAGTGAGCCGCCAGAAGGTTATGCGAGATGGTCTCTGAGATTGTTGGCAGATAAATCAATTGAGCCTGGGTTTTTCGAACGTA
>JACUTP010000215.1 GCA_014859785.1 Candidatus Methanoperedentaceae archaeon
ATAAAATCATAAGTTTAATATAAGATAACAACTTTAAATCATATACTCAAGTGCAAGAAAAACGGGAACGATAGCACAGTATCATTGGGGGAAGAAAGATGCTTGAAAATCCTGAAGAAAGAATTAGATTATTAAAAGCCGGAATGGATATGAAATCAATAGAGGAACTCTACATACGGTACAATAATTTTAAGATAGTTAGAAGACCTGTCATTTTTAAAAGGGATAAATGAAAATAAGTTTAACCGCAGGATAAATAATCCTGCTGCCTCTTCAATCTTTTAAATTCAATTTTAATGCACTTATCCATGACAACTTCAAGCCCTGAAGCCCGTGCTTTCGCCGCAGCTTCCTCATTCACAATACCTTCCTGCATCCAAACCACTTTTGCTTTAATACCGATTGCCTCATCAACAATCTGAGGCACGGCATCAGGTCGCCTGAAAATATTCACAACATCAACCTTTTCGGGAATTGAAAGAAGGTCTGGATAACTTTTTTTGCCTTCCCATTCTTCCAGTTTCGGGTTAACAGGAATGACATTATATCCCTGGTCAATAAGGAATCTTGCAACGAAGTTACTCGGACGCTCAAGGTTATCTGAAATCCCCACAACTGCAATGTTCCGGTATTCAAGGATATCCTTGATAGTCATCTTTGCCATATTATTCAATGTTTTCCAGCAGTTTTATCTCCTGTATCATCTGCCTGCGAAGCCTTACCAGGTTCAGGATATAAACAATCAATACGACCCATACGATACCAAATGCTGTATAGAGGTAGCTCATAGGTGTATTTCTATTCGCTAATTACATAAAGGTTAAGGTTCATCTTAATCCTGATATTAAGTGATTTTATTGAAAGAAAATAAATTAAGACCGCCGAGACTGGTTGCATGGGAACTGACAAATGCCTGCAATCTTGCCTGTATCCACTGCCGGGCATCTGCTATCAAGGAACCCGGACCTGATGAGTTATCAACAGAAGAAGCAAAACATTTTGTTGATGAACTAATGGAATACAAGCCTATTATAATCCTGACAGGGGGAGAGCCTCTTCTGCGTCCTGATGTGTACGAGATAGCTCAATATGCAACCGGAAAGGGTTTCAGGGTCGTGCTTGCCACAAACGGGACGCTTCTCACGCCTGGAATCGTGCAAAGGTTAATAGATGCCGGGATACAGCGGGTAAGCATCAGTATTGACGGCTCATCCAGGGAAACCCATGATACATTCAGGGGTGAACAAGGCGCTTTTGATGAGGTGCTCCGCGGGATTGAATTCCTGAAAAAAGGAGGGCTGGGGTTCCAGATAAATACCACAATTACAAAAAGGAACCTCGATGAAATTCCCGGGATTTATGATCTGGCAATCAAACTGGGTGCATCAGCGCTTCACATTTTCCTGTTAGTCCCGACAGGACGGGGCGAGGAAATAAAGGAGCAGGAAATCCCGCCTGGTGAATATGAGCGAGTGCTTAACTGGTTCTATGATAAAAGCAAGGAAAAGAAGCTCCAGTTAAAAGCCACATGTGCACCCCATTACTTCAGGATAATGCGCCAGCGTGCTAAAGCCGAAGGCATCAGGATTACACCTGAAACCCACGGGTTTGAAGCCATGACAAAAGGATGTCTTGGAGGTTCTGGGTTCTGTTTTATTTCACACAAAGGCGAGGTTTATCCATGCGGTTACCTGCCAGCCCTTGCAGGAAATATCAGGCAGGAACCTTTTAAGAAGATCTGGGAGAATTCAAAGGTCTTCAATGATATGCGCTCCCCTGATAAGCTAAAAGGGAAATGCGGAATATGCGAGTACCGCAAGGTATGCAGCGGATGCCGTGCGCGGGCTTATGCCGCAACAGGAGATTACATGGAAGAAGAACCGTACTGTGTATATACGCCGGTGAAAGCATGGTAACTCTTGATGAAACGGATAAGAAGCTCCTGAATATTATACAGCTTGATTTTCCGCTTGTTAAAACCCCGTTTAAGCAGCTCGGTGAGAGTATCGGGTTGGGTGAAGATGAGGTTATTTCCAGGATAAAACGCCTGTGTAATGAAGGTGCAATCAGGCGCATAGGACCTATTATAAGTACAAGAAACACTGGAGGTGTGAGTACTCTTGTAGCCATTAAAGTGCCGGATAACAGGATTGATGAGGTTGCAGCGATAATAAATAGTTATGATGAAGTCTCGCACAATTACCTCCGTCCTGCAAATTACAATATCTGGTTCACGCTGTCAGCAGAGAGCGGGGAACGGCTTCAGGAAATACTTTCTGAAATTACCGGTAAAACCGGATTGGAGGGCATTAACCTTCCCACAAAGAGGCTTTTCAAGATAGGTGTGAAATTCAATATAAAGTAGCGGTGTTTCTAAATGTTTTCAATTCGTTCAGGTAAATAACAGGGAACAAAAAAACCGAAGGGCATTCAGGCGCTGGTGCACCTTTCAGTCATCGTGATGCAGACTACAACTTCCTCACACGTCTGGATGGAGCAAACCTTCGGAATCTGAAAATATATCAAGTGGGCGCGTGATCTCTGAACGGCTACTTGCCAGGAAGGTATATTCGAATGAAGATATGATTCATTGTATACTTCAGAAGGAACTCCCGGAAGGCTATCATGGAATGTCGGTGCA
>JACUTP010000026.1 GCA_014859785.1 Candidatus Methanoperedentaceae archaeon
GGCAGGACATAACGGGGACGGACAGCATCGTGACCACAGGATGCGGGGGTAGCGGTTTAACAACTTCTGAACCATCTGAGAACATAGAAAAGGCAAAGCGGTAAAATAAGACTCTTCTGGATGGCAAGCCTGTAACCTATACCTTCACGGCACCAGAGCATGGTGTTTACAAAATTGTTGTGACAGGTGAACAAACAGAAATAAACGAGGGTGAAAGTGTATCCTTCAGTGCAGAAGCATCCAGCGACCTGGATGGTTACATAATTTCTTACGCCTGGGACTTTGGTGACGGTGAGGTTGATGAAAGGATAAACGTGGAACATGCATACACTCACAGCGGGCAATATATTGCAATTCTGACAGTAACGGACAATGACGGCTTATCACACAGCAGCAGTGTTGAGGTAACCGCCTATCGATCAAACATGCCCCCCACTGCATACATCAACATATACCCAAATCCGGCAGCTGAAGGGGAAGAAATAACATTTGAAGGCTATGGCGATGACGAAGACGGCGAGGTTGTGGAATACCGCTGGACATTTCCCGATGAAAGAACTTTCCTGGATTTCGGCAGTTCCTCATATTTCACGCTTGAATCCGGAGAGGTTCAGGCAGGATGGTACAGTTTTGCTGTGAGGGATGATAACGGAGCCTGGTCTGACGAAGCCAGGGTTGAACTGGAATTGGAAACACTTCCGGCAATTCCATGGATGTGGATTGTAACAGCTATGGTGCTGGTCATTGCTGTCCCCTTACTCATCAGACTAAAAAAACATTCGCACCCGAAAATAAAAATCGAAATCAGGGGTGCAGAAGAAATAAGCAGGATAATCGATGACCCTGAAGATTTTTCTGAAGCCAGGGAATGGTTGATCAAATCCGGATTGACGGAAATAAAGAAAATCAGATACGAATTCAAAGCAGAATCAAGGGTAGAAGTTAAGAATTCCAGTTTAATCCTCCGGGATGATACTATTAAAAGTATATCCTTTGGATCGTTTATCGCATCTATAACCCTATATTTGCTAAAGGGGGGCTATGCTGTGAAAATAAGTTCAATAGAAAGAAGCTTAAGTCTCCCCGGTCCGATAAATCTTGAATTACTGCAATCCAAATAGACTTTTACAGGTTCTGGCAATGACTGAGCCTCTGCTGCCACTGCGCACCTGAAACGGCCAGCCCCATACATACCTGGTTTTTATGTTTATTATATTCGATTATACCGCAGAACTATATGAAAAAAAGTTTAGTAGTCCCGGGCGGATTCGAACCGCCGTCGCCGGCTCCAAAGGCCAGCAGGATTGACCACTACCCTACGGGACTGCTGCAGATTGATGCCTAAATCACTACCAAAATACTTATTCTTTGTGGAAGTCCAGCGAAAACTATATAACAACGTTCGCCAATATACGTATGTTCGTCTAAAAACGAACAAGATAAGCGGGTATTTTTTTTAACGATACCACCCACTCCCCATCCCGCTTATCTTACCCTCCTATATATTACCTGGAAAAAAGCCGTGATAATGGCTGCGTATTAATTCGAAACATTTATAATGAATAATATAATAGTTTGCTAAAAACTAATCCATAGTTTTTTAATGGTGATTTCACTTTAATAGGAGGAAAATAATATATGGTATTAGATTTAACCATGAGTCTGGCTGTATTGTCACTTATGGGAGTTCTTGCGACTATTGCGGGTGCCCTTGAAGATTTAGAATCTGACGTGGGCTCGCAGAGCAATCCGAATTCTCAGGTACAATTAGCCCCTCAGATGAGTTTTTTACATAGAATATATAATAAAGCAATTTCAGGCGAACCTGTAAGCAATGGTTTTTCAGCAGTAGTCTCAGGTATAGTAACAGTAGTGCTGTTAGATTCAAATGTTTATGCAATAACGTCGATAGCAATCGGTGCTTTAGTCGGTGCACTCATTCTGGGTATTTTTGCAACCACTTCATTTGCAGGAAGGGTATCCAGCATGACAAGGTTCAAGCAGCCACTGTACATGGATATTATGAGATACACAACCCCGACAATAATCGCACATAATTTCATCATGAATTTCTGTCTGGTCGCACTCGCATATATACAGTACGCCATACTCGGACACCCGTTCTCAATCCCGTTCCTGGCATTGATATGGGGTATTGCAGCAGGGGCGGTAGGTTCCTCGGTTGGTGATGTCCATTATGGCGCAGAACGTCAATTCCAGAACAGTGAATTCGGAGCCGGTCTTAATACATCACTCTCAGGACAGATTGTCAGGAAAGCCGAATCAGGACTCAGGAACAGCATCGATAATGTCTGGTTCTGCGCCAAGTTCGGAGGACCTGCAACCGGCATAGGATTGGGTCTTACCGTGGTGCTCAGTAACTGGCCTACAACCGTAATTGGTTACAACTGGACTGCGGTATTAGTTGGTTTTGGGATAGTGGTTTTAATGGCAATAATCCACAGGATTGTAGAGGTTAATATAAGGAACGCATACGGTCCGTATAAAGACCATAACGGAAAAGAGGAGGCAGCAGCATAATGGCAGAATTTTTATTACTTGATCCATCCATGCTGATGAATGTTCTCCTGATAGCTATCAGCGGAACACTCATCTGTATAGGCGTGCACTTTGTTCCTGTAGGGGGGGCACCTGCTGCCATGGCACAGGCTACAGGTATCGGAACAGGAACTGTTGAACTTGCAGCAGGTTCAGGGCTTGTCGGTCTGGTAACAGCAAGTTATATGTATGCCAATGTTCCGGATGCCTCAATGGCACTGGTACTGGCAGCAGGAGCCATGGGTTCCATGATATTAATTGCAAGCGCCATGTTACTTGGCGGGTTGGTATATGCATACGGCGTAGGAGTGCCTTTTGCATCAGCGCAGGTTAAACGTGACCCGATAACAGGCGATACACAGGAAGATTATATGTCAAAAGGAACTCAGGGACATGGTATTCCGACAGTGAGTTATGTCAGTGGTCTAATCGGCGCAGCGTTAGGCGGCACAGGCGGCTCCCTGATATATTTTGTCCTGATAGGACTGTACAGCGGCGTCAGTAGTGCTGTAATCAGTTCAAACGCTGCTGCAATAGCAGGCATGTTTGCAATGGGTGTTTATTATGTCAATGCGGTTATCCCGTCATACGGTGTCGGAGGAACCATTGAAGGTTTCCATGATCGCAAGTTCAAACGTGTTCTTCCGAAAGACACCCTGACAAGCTTTATCATAAGCTTGATTGCCGGAATACTGGCAATATTGATTGCAGGAGGTATGTAGATATGGCTGATGAAAGTTTAATCAAAAGAAACAAACTCATCATAATTGCGGTGGTTTCAGGGCTGTCAGGCATATATCTTTCACCGTATTTCCCGGCGCTGGCAGCAATCGGTGCAATAGTGGCTGTTGTCTGGGGTGCTGATGCGATAAGGCGTGTAGCAGCTTACGGTCTGGGAACAGGTGTGCCTTCCATCGGACAGTTAGCCCTTGGTATGGGTATTGTTGCCTCAATGTTTGGTCTTGCCATTGTTGGCTCAGTGCCACTGGCAGGTCCGGTAGTTGCTTTAGTAACCGCTTCGGTTTTCGGGTTGATAACCGGCTTGTTTGCCCAGCATGTCATCAAGATGAACATACCTGTAATGATAAGCGGCATGACAGAAATCGCAGCAGCCGGTTCCCTTATAATAGTGGGATTCGGTTCAGCAGCAGCCGGAAGTTACGTGTTTGGTACTTTTGTACAAAACATTTTCAGTAGCGGTATAGTCCTCGTTATTTTCTGGATGGGAGCAATGTCGATATTGCATCCCTTCAACGCTACGCTCGGACCTGACGAAAAACAAAAAAGAACGTTGTTCCTTGCAGTTTCAACAGGTGCTGTTACAATGACAATAATCGGCGTTGCAGCCACAATGATTCTCGGTTCTGCCGGTATAATCACCATGGTAATTGGAATTGTTTTATGGCTCGTGTTCTATAAGAAATTCTGGGATGAGGTATACAAGGATGCAGCATCAGTAGTCGGGACAGGATTGATTCCGAAAACGGAGGCATAAATATGAGTCATATCAGGGTAGTACCCGAACTTCACTTAATATTAAACCCGTTAACAGGAGTTATTGCAGAAGAACGGGAAGACGTTGTTGAGTATTCACTGGATGATGTGGGAACCCAGCTTGATGAACTGGAT
The DNA here is from genome assembly GCA_014859785.1 of Candidatus Methanoperedentaceae archaeon. Classification (GTDB taxonomy): domain Archaea; phylum Halobacteriota; class Methanosarcinia; order Methanosarcinales; family Methanoperedenaceae; genus Methanoperedens_A. The sequence goes on from JACUTP010000026.1 coordinate 4,189, forward strand.
AAGATTGTAACAGACATGATGAACCAGCTCTCACCAACAGCATCCCTGCTCAATGCGTTTCCTGGCAGGGAAAAAGCTTCATACATGGCAGGAATTATTACAAACGCATTTTTCGGTGCAATCATAGGGTTTGTAGTATCTGCTCTGTTGCTGGTTATCAAGATGGTAGGAGGGATGTAAATGGCGAATAAAGTTAAAGCGGCAGAGGGATGGCCTGTTGTTAAAGGCGAATACGAATCCGGCAATCCTGAAAATCCGGTTGCAGTAACCACATGCGGCTCACATCTTAAAGGTGCAGCCCAGATCGAAGCAGGTGCCGCAATTACCGGTCCGCATAAAACCGAAAACCTGGGTATAGAAAAAATTGTAGCGAACATCATATCCAATCCGAATATACGCTTCCTTATTGTAGCAGGTGCGGAAGTAAAAGGCCACATATGCGGTGAAGCACTGGTAAAGCTCCATGAAAACGGTCTAAAGGACAACCGTATTGTAGGAGCAACCGGTGCCATACCATATATCGAAAACCTGAGCGACGACGTCATTAAAAGATTCCAGCAGCAGGTTGAAGTAATAGATATTATCGGTACGGAAAATGAAGGTGCCATCGTTGCCAGGATAAAAGAGCTTGCAGCGAAAGACCCGGGTGCTTTTGAAGGCGAACCGATGATTGTAGAAGTCGGCGAGAAAGAGGAAGAAGCTGAGGCTGGCGGCGTCAAGCCCATGTCAGCTGAACTTGCAAATATCCAGGCAAGAATCCGCGGTATCCAGCACCAGACTGTCGAGATAGGCAACCTGAACAAATTTATGTCAGGAATCTATGCCGGTAAGATTGAAGGCATAATGATTGGATTTGTTGTGACCCTGACAATTTTTGGATTGATACTGACAATATTATCGGAGGTATATAAATGACAGATAGTGAGCAGGAATATGGCAAAGGTGTGCCTATGGTAATAAAGCCCTCTATGGCAGTGATTGAATCACTTGTTGAGGATATGCGTTATCGTGGTCAGCTTATTGCAAGGAACCAGAAACTGGAGTCAGCAGTTGGTGCAACCGGAGTAATAGGGTTTGCACTTGGTTTCTTTTTTGTCGTATTTATGATATTAGGTCCGAGGATGATGGGGGCATAAAATGGCAGAAAAAGTTCCAGTCGTAATAGTTGATCCGGCAGATTATAAGAATATGCTGGATAAACTGGATGAGATTGAAGAAAAGATTGAGTTTACCAATTCTGAAATAGAGCAGAGATACGGTAAAAAGGTCGGGAGAGATATTGGAATACTGTATGGAATAGTGACCGCACTTATAATAATCCTGGCATACCTGTTACTTATGCTGGTATTTGTGAGGTTATAGGGTTCGGAAAGTAATGAGGTGCTAAGATGTTTAAATTTGACAAGAAACAGGAAGTATTTAAATTCGGCAATATAAATGTCGGTGGGCAGCCTGGTGAATACCCTACTGTCCTGGTCAGTACAATGTTTTACCTGAAACATAAGATTGTTTCAGACGAAGACAAAGGTATTTTTGATAAGGATAAGGCAGAAGCGCTCTGGAAAACACAGGAAGAAATGGGTGACCAGACAGGTCTTCCTTATATTAACCAGATTGTGGGGGAAACCTCTGAGGCAATTAAAAAATACATCGACTGGTTTGTTGAAATCTGCGATGATGTTCCTTTCCTTATTGACTCATCAGACGGTCATGTAAGGGCAGAAGCTGCACAATATGTCACGGAAATTGGTGTTGCGGGCCGTGCAATACACAATTCCATCAATGCAAGCGTGGGTGCCGAGGAGATAAGGGCACTTACGGAAAGCAAGCTTGATGCTGCAATTGTTCTTGCATTCAATGCAACTGACCCGAGTGTAACAGGTAAAATGCAAATTCTGGAAAAAGGCGGTACCGGGCAGGAGAAAGGTATGCTTGAGGTTGCAAAGGAATGCGGAATCACAAGACCGCTTATTGACGTGGCAGCAACACCGCTGGGTGCAGGTTCAGGCGCAACAATCAGGTCAGTGCTTGCAGTTAAAGGAAAACTCGGACTTCCGGCAGGCGGAGGTTTCCATAACATGGCTTCTGCATGGGACTGGATGAAAAACTTCAAGAAAACAGATCCTGATGCAAAGACCGAGTCATGGCCGCCAGTGGACATAGGCACAAACCTTGTGGCACAGATTATGGGTGCCAATTTCTTACTCTACGGTCCGATTGAGAATGTAAAACGTGTTTTCCCTGCTGTTGCAATGGTTGATATCATGCTGGGTGAAACCGCAAAGGACCTTGGTTTGAGTGTACTTGCAGAAAACCACCCGTTAAATAAGCTGGTGTAATTTTTACACCATTTTCTTTTCTTTTTCTGGATAAGGGCTTTTTTGTCCGGTATTTTTCGTTATTACAATAACAAATAATTTAACACATAATAGTTATTTGGGATAAACTTTCAATTCAGCCGTGTGGTAAGTTATGGAAAATTTATTTATTCAGTCAACCATTCTCGTTATTTCACTCGGAATCTTGATTTATTTCTCTGATAAATTAATTGATGCATCGGTCAAACTGGCAAAAGCCTACAGAATTTCGGATGCTGTCATCGGTTTAACCTTGCTTGCCTATGGTACATCCATGCCCGAGTTAACCGTATCATCCATATCCTCAATCGGGCTTCATCCCGAACTTTCAATATCTAATGTTATCGGGTCAAACATAGCAAATATTGCCCTTGTTATAGGGTTAGCCGCATTTGTCCGTCCGTTCTCAGTTAAAGAAAAACAACTGGCAAAAAGGGATAATTATATCATGGTAGCTTCCACCCTGATGCTGGTATCCATGTTTGTACTTTTCCAGGGAATAAACCGTATTGCAGGTTTCCTGATGGTGTTATTTGTGCTTGGATACACTTTCTATGCAATCAGGCATGATAGAACCCACCTTAATTTAAAAAAAGACGGTTCCGTGTCAAAATTAAAAGAAACTGGCATAGTGCTGCTGTGCCTTCTAATAATAGTAGCCAGCGGAAAATTTGCTGTGGATTCAGCGGTGTCAGTGGCAAAAGGACTTGGAGTAACCGAATGGGTCATAGGAGCCACCGTAATTGCCATAGGCACTACACTGCCCGAACTTGCGGTCAGCCTGACAGCAGCAAAGAAAGGATTTTTTGGAATGTCTATTGGTAATATTGTCGGTTCAAATATTTTCAATATCCTGTGGGTTCTCGGGTTTGCTTCTTCACTGGGTACTATTGCTGTAGATTTCAATATGATTAAAGTTGATAGTTTGATATTACTTTTTGTAACCCTGTTGTTTGCATATCAAATTATAAGGGTAAAGTTCTCAAGGATGACAGGCATTCTTTATATGGTGATATATGTCAGTTATCTTGCTTATCTCCTGGCATATTAATTCAATTTTGTCTTTATCAGGTTAACTTTTATTGTAACAGGACTATTGTGCTAACCTGAGGTAATATGAAGATAATCCTGTTCGACCCGTTCTCAGGCGCATCCGGAGACATGGTAATATCAGCCCTTATTGACCTCGGGGCAGATGCCTGGAAAGTAAAATCCGCAATGGAGAATGCGGCTGGTGTCAGTGTTGATATTTCAAGAATCGATAAAAAGGGAATTTCTGCTATTTCTGTAAAAGTATCCACAAAAAAAGTCGCAAATTTGTCATTCCGGGAAATCATCGAACGGATAAAATCCGCAAACCTGAATGAGGCTGTGGAATCTGATGCCGTGTCAATATTTAACATCCTCGGGAATGCCGAATCAAGGGTTCACGGTGTTCCGCTGACAGAACTTCATTTCCATGAAATCGGGCAGGAGGATGCAATTGCAGATATTGTGGGCGCATGCACAGCGTTTCATGACCTTGGTTTTTCCAGTCACAGGATTTACTGCAATACGATTTCTGCTGGAAGCGGTTTTGTTGAGTTTTCCCATGGTAGGTTCCCGGTGCCAGCCCCGGCAACCCTTGAAATCCTGAAAGAGTATAAACTTCCATGGCAGCCAGGAGATGTTAAAGGTGAGCTTCTCACACCCACGGGAGCAGCCATACTGGCTTATTTTGTGAATGATGCCGGCAGCGTGCCGCCCATGAAAACGGAAGATACAGGTTATGGCGCAGGCAGCAGGGATACACATGTCCCGAATGTATTGCGTGTGCTCTCAGGTGAAATCGATGATGCACTCATACAGGACAGGATTGAGATGCTTGAGACAAATGTTGATGACGTTACCGGTCAGGTACTTGGCAACCTTATTGACGAGTTATTAAAATCAGGTGCGCTGGATGTTGCGATTCTGCCAGCTACCATGAAAAAAGGGCGAAGCGGTCATATTATCAAGGTAATTGTAAAACCAGAGGATTCCGGCAGGATAGCACGGAAAATAATAGAGGAAACCGGGTCGCTTGGTGTCAGGACAATAAACGTAAAACACAGGCTAACAGCAAAACGGGAGATGAAAGAAGTTGGGCTTGAATTAAACGGGAAGACATACCAGGTAGCTGTTAAGATTTCAAGGGATTTACAAGAAACTCTTTTGAATATATCGGCAGAATTTGATGATTGTAAAAAAGCATCCGGTGATTCAGGAATACCGGTGCGCTATGTTATCAGGATGGCAGAGGAGGAGGCTCGCAGGTTATTTTCTTAAAATTTGACATTCCGGTAATAATTGGTGAGCATATTTTGGGGCTCTTATTAAAATTACCACCAGCGCTGTAAGAACAACAAGAAGACCGGCAATACCGGCTTCAGGTCCGTAAATTCCGCCTGTTAACAAATCAAGTCCGGCGGCAGACTCAATTTCTAAAATCCCTGGATGCATTTTAGAAAGTGTGAAGACATTGTACTGTAAGAAATTCCATGCCAGGTGGAATCCTGTGGCAGACAATAATCCGTACTCGATATATACTATTGAAATAATGATGCTTGTTAACACTATTACTATGAATGCCACAATTCCATTCTGGATATCAATTTTATAAAACCCAAAGGAAGGAACATGCAGGGCTGAGAACATCAGGGAATTAACAATAATCCCGTATTTTAACCCCCTCTCACCGATAAGGTTTTTAAGAATATAACCGCGAAATGATATTTCTTCTGAGAAGGCAACAAGAGCATGGAAAAAGAGGGAAAATAACAGCAAGTTCCCATCAATAGCAAAACCTGTTACAACTACCCAGCCGGCAATTAGCTCAAGCATGAATACCGTACTTATCAGTACAGCACCCAATTTTAAGCCATGTTTGAATTTATTACCCCAGAAAATCCCTTCGTTGATTCGTAAAACGACCAGTATAATAATTATATAAATAATATATGTTGAAAAAGGGAATTCTGAAACAACGGCAAGGTTAATGCCAACAAGTCCTGCCATAAGTAAATACAACAGGAAACTTTTTCTTACAGGGTTCATACGACTTCCTGTATCTTACTTTACTGCCTTGCTATATATATCCCGTCAACGACCCGCTCCATCCTTACATACACCTCTTTACCCACCGGAATCCTGTCAGCATCCACTATCGTAATAACCCTGTCCCGTGCAACTCCCAGTTTCTCACCTTTCATCCATCCCGGTCCTACAACCTTAACCTTTACTTTCTCATACCTTTTAAACACGCGGGGGATGGCTTTGCATTTGAAACTCCCGAAATCCGAAGGAGTGATGATAAGTTTAGTACCATAAACCCGCCCATATTCCTCCATTTTTGAATGGAATTCATCCCATTTTATTACTTTTGAACCTGCTTTTCTCCCGTATTTATGCGGCAGGAGTTTCTGTATGCCAAGAGGCGGGAATTTTTTTCCGCATCCGATTCCAAGAGCAAATTCGATAAGTTTGGGAATTTCCCTGTCATTTATTCCAGGTATCCACACAGGCGCAATAAGAAGGTCAATTTCCGTGTTTGCTGCAATATACCCGGCAATATCCAGGACTTTTTCGAGATTATATGAGTCGGTTCCTGCAATACTCTTTGCAAGTCCGGGCTCCATGGACTCGATTGACATGTTGATTCGTGTAATACCGGAAGTTTCCAGCTTATCAACCAGTTCACGGTTAAGCAGTGTCCCGTTTGTCTGCATGGAAACCGTCTTAACATGAGGATTCGATGCCAGCCTTTTAACAAGTTCAACAAGCTGCGGGTACATGGCAGGCTCACCAACCGTATCTATGTGGGCTTCAATTTCATCAGTTTCCTTAAACGCAGCAGCCCACTCAAACGCAAAAACAAGCTGTTCAAGGTCAACCATGTATTCGGATATCCGCTGTTTAGAGTGCGGTCCCGCATCAGTTGAGCAGAATATGCAGGATAACTGGCACTCGCTGATGGGGCGAACCTGTAAAACATTTGTTCCCCGGTCTATAATTCCGAATGCGATACATCCGAAAAGGGGTATGTCGCGGATAAGGATGTTATTGCATTTTGCCATTTTCTACCAGTATGCAATCAGAACATATTTTTTTTCCGCAGAATCTTTTCCCGTATTCTACAATCAGTGCGTGGTATTCCTTATACATGGAAACATTTTTGGGAATTGAGCTTTCAAATATTGACTGTAATTGACCGTAATTCCCCTTAATTCCAAGGCAGCTGCACATCCTTTTTGTATAGGCATCAATCACGAACTTTGGCTTACCTGCCGCATACAGCACAATGCTGTCTGCCGTTTCCTCACCCACACCATTTAAAGAAATAAGAGTTTTTCTCAGCTCATCCTCGTGTTTCTCAAGAATGTCAGGATTTTTCGCAAAAAACGTTGAAATATTTTTTAACCTCCTGGATTTTTGCCTGAAAAAACCCGTGCATCTTATAAGTTCTTCCAGTTCTTCAACACCTGTTTCAGAAAGCGATTCAGCATCCATTAGGTTCATGTCTTTCAGGTTCCGGATTGCCTTCTCCACATTTTCCCACTTCGTCTGCTGAGTGAGGATTGCACCCACCACTACCTCAAAAGGAGAGTCGGCAGGCCACCAGTGCCTGTTCCCGAACTTCCCGAAGAGTTTGTTATAAACTTCTGTAAGTTTTTCCTTATGCTTCATAGAAACTTAACGCCCAGATCCCGAAGCCCGTTCTTTATTGCAAGGTTAATCAAAAACGGTGTAAGGGACTCTATCATGTACGAAGATTCAAGTCCCCCCCCGTCAAGTGGACGGAGATTATTAATTTCATGAGTGAGTTCCATTACTGTTTTCTTGGCGTCTTCATCATCGCCGCAGATTACAACATCATAATCAAGGTTCGATTCAAGGTCAGCAAGTTTCCTGGCTGAGATGTTGTGGTAAGCTGAAATTACCTTAACGGTTTCGGGAAGAATTTCTTTTATTTCAAGAGCAGCACTGCCCTGCTCGGGCGGTGTATATTCGAACTTATCGTTTTTCTGCATCGGGACTACAAGTGAAATTACAATCTGGTTATTAAAAAAGGGTTTGAGTTTTTGAAGCAGGGGGACCATGCCTTTATATGGAACTGAAAGGACAACCACATCCACATCTTCAATGCCAGTTTCATTCGTGCAACCGCTGATGCCGCAACAAACCAATCCCTTACTCAAAACCGTACCAGAATACTTATCTGCGGTCTCAATCGCCCTGTCAACATCACGGGAGCATATAATAATATCGTGTTTTGAAGCCCACCTGAGCGCAAACCCCTCACCTATGCTGCCAGTCCCTCCAAGTATTGCTATTTTCATAATTCTTCCTTTTCCTTTATGATTTTACGCATTGTATGCATGTTTTCCTTGTGCAGTGAAACTATAAGGTCACTCATTATTGCAAATATGAACATCTGGATTCCTGTCAGGATAAGAAGTGTAGCAAGGATTGTCATGGGGATATGATCTATGCCTTTTAACCACTCGTCAACAACATATATGCCAACACCCACACCAGTCACAAAAATAATCCCTCCAATCACGTTAAAATAAAACAGGGGATTATGTGTCCGTGCAAGCAGGTATATGGTTGAGGCAATCCTGAAACCATCATGCAGGGGGCGAAGTTTGGTAGCTGCGCCGCTTACCCTTGCAAGATAGGTTATAGGCACCTCCACGATTTTCAAGTCCTTCTTCACGCATTCAACCGTGATTTCAGTTTCCACTTCAAATCCTGTCCTGTTCAGTTCTATATTATCGATTGCTTTCCTGTTAAACGCCCTGTAACCTGAAAGGATATCCTCAAGCCAGACACCGTAAGCAAACCCGAAAATCTTGTTCAATATCCTGTTCCCGAAAAGGTTTAGACGCGTGAATGCACCTTCCTGGTAATTCGCAAACCTGTTCCCGATTACATGATCAGCATTTCCTGTTACAACCGGTTCAAGAACTTTATCAATTTCATCGGGAAGATACGTCCTGTCACCGTCAATCATAACAACGTATTTGCTTTTTATTACCTGGAATGCCTGGTTCACTGCCTGTCCTTTTCCTTTACCGCTCTGGATGACTACCTGTGCGCCTTCGCTTTCGGCAATCTTGACAGTGCCGTCGGTGCTGTGCCCGTCGATAACAAGGATATTGGAATAACCAAGAGCTTTAAATCCCCTGATAAGCTCCCCGATGGATTTCCTCTCATTAAGCGTGGGAATTAATACACAGACGTCTTCTTTATTCATTGTCTCCTACAATTAATATTATTTATACTTAATAGTTGGTGATTTTAATTTGAAAGTATTATTTTGACCCGGTATATACGGTAACTATCCCGAAGGTAAGGTCATGGTATTTAATATCAGAAAAACCTGACCCTTCCATGAGTTTTGAAAACCCATCCCGCTGCGGGAATGCCATGACAGATGACGGCAGGTAGCTGTAAGCGCCGTCTTTTTTTGAAACAATCCTGCCGATAACGGGCAGGATTTTCCTGAAATAAAAATAATAACCCGCCCTGAAAAACGGGTTTGTCGGTCTTGAGAATTCAAGTACGACAACCTTGCCGCCTTTTTTTACAACACGGTGCATTTCAGACAGTGCTTTCCTTATATCAGCAACGTTCCTGATGCCGAATGCAACAACCGCGCCGTCAAAAGTCCCGTCCCTGAAAGAGAGGTTTTCGGCATCGTTCCGGATACAACTGGCATTCAGTATCCCTTTTTTTGATATTTTGCTGCTGCACAGCTCAAGCATTTCATAACAAAAATCCGAAGCCACAACATCGTTTTTTCCTGATGCTTCTATCGCAACGTCGCCTGTTCCCGAACATATATCAAGAACCAGACCTTCAGGCAGTTTTGATACGGCAAACCGCCGCCATTTCCTGTCCTGTCCAAGACTCAGCAGGCAGTTGAGGAAATCATACCTGCGGGATATCCCTGCGAACATTTTCCGGATTTTTTCTTTTTTCTGCACCTGATACCTCGGTTACCTAAGCGTACTTTTTAAGCTTTAAGTATTGTGTTATCGATAGTTTCTTTTAATTAAAATACAAATAGGGTTTCCATGGCAATCCATCCAATCGAATACCGCTACGGACATCCTGATATGAAAGATATCTGGAGCGAGGAGACGCGCCTTCGCAAAATCCTCTCTGTTGAAGCAGCGCTTGCAAAAGCTGAAGTGTATGCAGGATATATCCCCGGAGGAGTTGATGATAAAATAGCGCAGGGTGTTAAAAACGTGAAACTTGACAGGGTCAAGGAAATCGAAGACGAAATACACCATGACGTGATGGCTGTTGTGCATGCGCTTTCAGAGCAGTGTGGCGATGCGGGAAAATGGGTGCATTTCGGTGCAACTTCAAATGATATGCTTGATACTGCCACTGCCCTCCAGGTAAAGGATGCCATTTCGGTTTTCAGGAAGGAAACACTCAAATTACTTACAGCTTTAACCGATGCGGCAGAATCCCACAAGAATACGGTATGCGCTGGCAGGACACACGGGCAAATCGGGGTTCCCACCACGTATGGATTGCGGTTTGCGATATGGGCATCCGAGACTGAGAGGCATCTTGTGCGGCTTGACCAGTTAACGCCTCGCGCCACTGCCGGGAAGATGAGCGGCGCTGTGGGGACACAGGCTGCTTTCGGGAAGAAAGGAATTGAAATCCAGGAAAGGACAATGGAGCTGCTCGGAATTGAGGCTGCTGATGTCTCAAACCAGATTATCCAGCGTGACAGGCATGCCGAGTTTGTCATGTGGATGGCAAATATAGCAACCACGCTTGATAAGATATGTATTGAAATCAGAACCCTTGCCAGAAGCGAGATTGCTGAAGTCGAGGAGAGTTTCGGTAAGAAACAGGTGGGCTCGTCCACAATGCCGCATAAGCGAAACCCTATAAAATCAGAGCAGGTGTGCGGTCTTGCGCGGATTGTGCGCGCAATGGTTGAGCCTGCATTGAGGAATAACACGCTCTGGGATGAGCGCGACCTTACGAATTCATCATGCGAGCGTGTTGTGTTTCCCGAAGCCTGCGTACTGGCTGACCACCTGATACGCCTCACCACGAATATTATCCACAACCTTCGGATTTATCCTGGCAATATCAGGAAAAACCTGGAACTTCTTGACGGGTTGAACATGGGCGAGGCGATTATGATGGAACTCTCAAAGAAAGGTGTTGGACGGCAGGAAGCGCATGAGATTGTGCGCCAGTGTGCCATGAATGCGAGGGAGTCCCGCATCCACATGAGGGAGGCTTTGCTTGCCAATGAAACCGTTTCTGAGTACATGACAGAAACCGAGATTGAAAGTATGATGAACCCGGATAATTATATAGGGACAGCAGTTGAACAGGTGGAGTCCATTGTTGCGAAACTCAGGATGAGAGGATAAGCACTTGTTAAGAAAGGCTACTATCAAAGATGTTGGGAAGATATGGAAACTTATAAACCAGTATGCAGATAAGCACCAGATGCTTCCGCGCTCCCTCAGCGAGCTTTATGAGACGTTGCGGGATTTTTACGTTTATTCGGAAAACGACCAGATGCTTGGCTGCGGTGCGCTTCATATTACGTGGGAGGATTACGGTGAAATCCTGTCCCTTGCTGTTGAGCCTGGAAAAGGAGGGCAGGGTATAGGTTCGAAGATACTGAAAGCCTGCGAGCAGGAAGCACGCGCGCTCGGGCTTGGAAAGATATTCACGCTTACCTACGTGCCAGGGTTTTTTGAGAAGCACGGATTTTCGAGAGTGAATAAGAATACCCTGCCGCATAAGATATGGAGCATGTGTATCAAGTGCCCCAAGTTTCCTGATTGTGATGAGATTCCGCTGGTGAAGGAACTGGGGTGAGTGGTAAAGGTTCGGGATAATTATTGATCATACGATGACTTCACGAAAAACAATATGACAATAATGGTGCTTCGGGATGACGCAGATAGTATGAATATTCATGAAGCAAAGTATTATACAGTAAAAGATGAATCCATTATTTTAATACCGGTGATTATTCATGGAAACCTTAGAAATCCCAAAAGAGATATGGAGCCCAATATCGAGCCTGGTGCGCCATGGAATTTATAAAAATGAGAAATCCGCGCTTATTAATATAATCCATGATTTGAGCCTGTCTAAAATGACGGAATTGGAATCCGGCATCAAGGGATTTGAGGAAAAATATAAAATTGATTTTGAGGTTTTTCAATCGAAAATAAATGAAGCAAAGAGGGAAAACTTTGAAAAATGGGATGACTATATTGAATGGAAAGCATATTTCACGGCATATAACCATTGGAAATCCATTCATGAGGAGTCATCTCAATGGTTGTAGCCAGGAATATTACACTGCTCCAAAGTAGTAACATTGTTGTTGATGTTCGGATTTTGAAAACCCTGATTGAACCTGACGTTGAATTGATTAAAGCAATTGCAACGCTTAAAGATGGTTCCAAGCTTTATGTTTCTGAATCTGAAGGGAGTGATTGGAGGGTGTATTCTTATCACTGGGAAGAAAACGATGGTTTGCTC
>JACUTP010000027.1 GCA_014859785.1 Candidatus Methanoperedentaceae archaeon
CTTAAAGTAAATATCCTATTCACACAACACCGGAATAAAAACAAACGGTAAATACACCGTGCCATCCCTTTCATCAAGAACATCCATATTTGCGATAATCGTAATATCAGGCTTGTATTTTTCCTTAAAGCTGTGCAGGGATTTACCCACTCTTGCACCGCTTTTTGATTCGATTGCAACCAGACCTTTACTATCCAGTATAAAATCCACCTCTGCTTTGGATTTGCTTCTCCAGAATTTAACATCCATTCCTTTGTAGGTTAGTTGTGTGAATATAAAATTCTCATTCATCTGTCCTGTATCCTGCCTGATTCCAGTCCTGAAATCATCAATAACAACATTCCTGAAACCGCTGTCAAAAAAGTATATTTTCGGAACCTTGATTATTTCAGACCTTTTGTTGGTAAAAAACGGCGGTATTCTTTTGCAGATAAATGTTTTTTCAAGAATATTCGTATGCGCCAATAATTCATGATAGCTAAAACCTGATACTTCACCAAGGCTCTGGTAAGAAACAAGTCCGCCAAGCTGTAATGATAATGCTTTAATTAATTTACTCATGGAAAAATCCGTTGTAAGACCAAGCATGTCTTTAATTTCCCTTAAAAAGTAGGTGCTGTAAATATTCTGCAGGACGGTTATTTTTTCCTCATCGTTTTTTGAGATGGCAACTCTTGGATACCCCCCGTAAACCAGGTATTCATTGTAAATACTGTTGAGCATTTCCATAAGTGCCGCACTGATTTCAGGCAGGATGCCTTTTTTATAAAGATAAGCACTGATACCCTCTTTTTTTTCCAGATACACGTTAAACAGGTTCTCGTCTTTATATCTCAGGAATTCTTCAAATGAAAGAGGGTACAGGTTAAAAACAAAAATCCTCCCTACAAGGTATTTGACACCGTGTATTGTAATCCCTGAGGCTGAAGAACCTGAGATTATGATTTTTATTTCTGGATAATGATCATAAATATATTTCAGCTTCTGCCCGCCTTCTTTTGCATACTGGAACTCGTCTATAAACAGGTAGCGTTTATTCTTTACATAAAGCTCTGCGAACGTTTTTTCATCCTCAACAAATAACTCCAGCACTTTCCTGTCCTCAAAGCTTAAGAATACCGCATTTTCAAGAGACTGGAAAACATGCTGCATCAGGGTGGTTTTCCCTGCCTGTCCGGGACCTATGATAGCAATTATTTCAGGGGCATCCAGATAGTCTTTTATTGTCAGCTCCAAATCTCTTTTTATGTAATTCATAATTTTAACCCTGCTTAAATTTTACAATCATGAATTTTAGCAGGGATATGTATTAAGATTTTCCCTGAAAGTACTAAATATAAGAATTATCTTTGAAATTATGTGGTCAATTGGCAAACATAATAAACGTAGATAGACATAAACGAAGTTAGATTTAATCGATTATCTGGAGTTTATCGCCTACGCAATGAATGGGCTTGGGAGGCTAGCAACTCTGGAGGAGTACAACAAATAAATGAAATTCGCAGCCAGCGACACTATTCTGGAATACTTTAACGGGCTTGAAACAGGGCTTTCGGATGCAATTAAACTTGCCAACTGCGCACGTGCAAACGACTGCAAATCAACAAGGCTTATATAGGTTTTAACCAGATATTGGATAATGTTACTGGAGGGTATCATGACCATTGTTCCAACATATATTCCCAATTTAGACGGCATACTTGAAGGGGGATTTGACAAACCCTCAGTTGTACTTGTAACAGGAACAGCCGGAAGTGGAAAAACAACTTTTGCAGCCCAATCACTTTTCAACGCTGCAAGGTCAGGCGAAAAAAAATGCCTTTTCATATCCACATTATCCGAATCCCCGGCAATGATCAATAAATACATGTCAAGATTCACGTTTTTTGACCACAGCCTTTATGAAAACAACATGATGACAATCCTGAGCCTGAATGAATCCTTATTACAAGAAGGAGCCGATGCAATTCTGGAATTTATAAACCAGAAAATTTCCCAGTTAAAACCTTCAAGAATAGTCATAGACCCCCTGACAGTACTCGGGGATATTCTAAAATCCGCAAATGCGAAACCCATAACAGATTATGACAGGCGCAGGTTCTATTTTGACCTGTTTAATTCAATGAGAAGCTGGAACACGCTTGTCATTATCACAGGCGAATTCACCCAGGAAGATCTTAAGAAGAGCATGGTTGGCTACCTTGCAGACGGGATAATACATCTTTCCGAGGAAATAGAAGGCATGCGGGTTGAGCGGGTTCTTCGTATAATAAAAATGAGGGGGCAAAAATACATTTCAGGAAAACATTCTTTCGACATAAGGGATGAAGGTATAATCGTATTCCCCAGGCTATTATCCAGAACATGGGATGACCGCCCGTCCCCGGCTATCAAATTAAGCACAGGCATAAAGGGGCTTGATAAAATGCTTAATGGCGGTATCTTAAAAAATGATGTTTTATTGATTTCCGGAACAACAGGAACGGGTAAAACCACATTCGGTCTGCATTTCATTGATAACGGTCTTAAAACCGGGGAAAAATCCCTTATTATTTCCCTTGAAGAGCGACCTTCAAAGCTTGTACGAAATGCAAAATCATTCGGGCTGGACTTTGAAGATTACCTGGAACAAAAAATGCTGGAAATACTTTACATCCCTCCCGTATCATTCAATCCGGACGAACAATCATTTATAATAACTAATAAGATAAAAAATAACAATGTTGTGCGTATTTTATTTGATGGTATAGAGAACCTTGAAAAATCCATTCCTGGCGAATTACAACGCAAGAACTACATCACCGCACTCATTGACCAATTTTCATTTTTGGACGCAACAACTGTTGTAACCACAGAAATTCCAGAGCTGTTCGGAGCGGTCAAACTGACACACGAAGCACTGTCCGGTGTTGTGGATAATATTATTCTCCTGAGGAATGTCGAGATTGAAGGCAGGATGCGTGGTGTTTTAAGCATTCTTAAATCACGCGGTAGCGAACATGATAACGAGATAAAGGAATTTGAAATTTCAGGAAAAGGGATAATTGTCAAGACCTCAATGAAAGGCTATGAAAACGTACTAAGTGGACGTGTTCGCAAGACGCCGATTGACGTATTCAAAGAGACCTTTGGTGAAAAACATTGACAATTGATAAAATACTGGTGATTGATAAAATATTTCTAAATTTTTTAATTATTATTCTGGGTGTTTCATATCTGGTTTTCCTGGCTTTTCCTTTCAGCATCTCTTATTTTTACAAGAAAGTTTTCAAAAAACGTGTTCACCCTTTTCTTTTTATAATCTCATCCGCTCTATTCGCCATATCTCTTATTATTTTTTCATATGACTTTTTCAGTTATGTCGGAAGTATATTTTTTGCGGCAGGTGGCATTATTCTTGCTGCTGCAAGTATCAGGCTTTACATTGTAATGGTGGGAGGACATTAAGATTATGGCAGATGTATTAATTCTGCAATCAATAGGAATTACCGGAGTCGTAATCTCATTTATTATCATTGCAAAACTTAGCGAAAGAATGGGGGAAGGACTCAGGCTCCCGAAATATTATCGCCTGGATTATGTCGCAGCTATCCTGGCTTTATCAACAATTCCGGTTCATATTTATTTACACCGGAAATATGAACTCCCGCACACTGAAAATGCTTTCCTGGGGATGGAAGCATTTTACATATTTCTCCTGTTGGTGAGCAATATTATAGTTATTATTGTTTCAATCAGGTACTGGTGGTGGTTAAAGGATGAAATCATGGAAAAAAAACAAACCTAAAGGTTAAGAGGGATTATTGAGATAATAATCAATGGAATAATATAAACTAATTATAAACATATTAGAAAACCAATTTCGGGAGTTATTTATGATAGGAAATGAAAAACTTTTAGAAGAATTGACCGGGTTACTTGAAGATAATGCTGATCAACTGAAAAACCAGTGGGTAAAAGAGATGACTGAAATGAAATTACTGGAAAAACTAACGCCAGTTGAGATAGAACAGCAGTCTTCCGCAATATATGATACCTGTGTTCTGACAATTAAAAATGGTAATTATGATGCAGCTAAAAAATACGCCAGGGAAATGGCAAAAAAAGGCGTACTTGAAGCCATGACAGTTGACCAGATAATTATGGGCATGCTAAAACTCAGGGATGTTTACGGGAGGTTTATTTTTTCTAAGTACCAGCAAGAAGTCACAAAGCTGTACAAAGTCCTGGACATATACGAACCTATTGCAAACAGGATTTTAAACATTGTAGCTCTTGCATTTGTACAGGAGCGGGAAAGGGTTATCAATGAGCAGCAACTTGCCATGCTGGAACTTTCCACCCCCGTCCTCCAGATACGAGACCAGATACTGGTTGTCCCCCTTATCGGGACTATAGACTCTGCCCGTGCCGCCCAGATAGTAGAACAGTTATTGAACAGCATCGTAGATACCCAGGCATCCATTGTAATAATTGACATTACAGGTGTGCCTGTGATAGATACTGCTGTTGCTAACCACCTTATAAAAACTATTCAGGCAAGCAAGATGCTCGGGGCTGATACTATCATAACCGGAATCAGTCCTGCAAATGCCCAGACCCTTGTTAGCCTGGGAGTTGACCTTAGCATGATGACAACGAAGGGTACTCTCAGGTCAGGGATGAAACTTGCAGACGAGATGCTCAGGATAGAGATTGTGGAAAAGGTGTGAAAAATGGATATCCCCATTCTGAAGATAGAGGATTTTTTAATAATATCCTTCCAGAATGAACTCAGTGACCATGATCTCGAAGAATTAAGGGAAAATGTACTTGAGCATATTAAAAAAACAAATGCAAAAGGTCTTGTAATCGATATAACAGCCCTTGGTATAGTGGATAGCTTCATGGCAAGGACCCTGTCTTCAATTTCTGATATGGCTGCTCTTCTTGGAACTAAAACTGTTATTGTGGGAATACAACCTGCAGTTGCCCTGACGCTTGTTGAGCTTGGTTTAAGGATAAAGTGGAAACTGTTAACCGCCCTTAATCTTGAAAAAGGAATTAATCTTTTACGAAAGTCTATCGAATCAGAAAAGGAAATTGCTCATGACTGAAGACAGTATTGAAGTTAAAAATGAGTATGATATTATTTCTGCAAGGGGTTTTGGCAGGGGCATAGCATCCAGGCTGGGATTTGGTGTTGTTGACCAGTGCAGGATAACAACTGCCATTTCCGAGCTTGCCCGCAATGCAGTGGTGCATGGAAAGGGCGGTACTGTTACCATTAAGACCATCCAGAATGAAAAGAAAGGTATTGAAATAATTTGTAAGGATGATGGGCCGGGAATAGAGGATATTGAACTGGCATTAAAAGGAGGGTACAGCACAGTAGGCGGGCTTGGAATCGGTCTTTCAGGAACAAGACGCCTTATGGATGAATTCCACATTACTTCAGGTCCGGGGAAAGGCACTACAGTGACAATAAGAAAGTGGTTAAATTGAAGTTTGGGACAGCTTCACGCCCTGTATCAGGTAAGTACAACGGGGATATGTACATTATTAAGGAGTTTAATCATAAGGTTTTGATATCGGTTATTGATGGTCTTGGTCATGGGAAGCGTGCGGCAGTTGCTTCATCAAGATGCATAAAATCCATAGAAGAACATTATAAAGAAGAATTGGCGGAAATTTTAAAACACTGTGATAATGATATTAGAAAAACGTCAGGGGTTGTTATTGGAATAATTTCAATTGATATTGAGCATTCAACCATCAGTTTTGCCGGGGTCGGCAATATAAGCGCCCGTCTTGTGGGTAAAAATCCGACACACTTTATTTCAAGGGACGGGATTGTGGGATACAATTTTCCAGAAATAAAAGAATATACTTATCCATATACAAAAGGGGATACGATACTTATGCACTCAGATGGCATATCATCCGGAGTAGTTGAATATCCTCTCCTAAAAATCAAAAGCCAGGACGTTGAAGCAACTGCCAGTGAGATTTTACGGTTATACGGAAGAGATAATGATGATGCAACTGTAATTGTTGCACGCTAAAAGGCATTATGAATCTTGAGGAAATAAAAGCATCATATCCGGTATTACTTAAAAAATACCTTTTCGAAGAAGATAAAGAGGTTGCCCTGTATGAAGCCTACAATATGGGGCAGGAGTGTTTCAAGGCTAAAATAAGTATTGAAGAAATAATGAACATTCATACACAATCTCTTGAAAGTATCCTGAAAGAACTCCCGCCTTCTATTTCACCTGCCGAAATACAGGATATGATCCTGAAATCTTCAAATCTCTTAATTGAATTCAGTATCAAGTTCGGTTTAATCTGCCAGAATTATTTTGATATCCTGCAGCAAACCGATGAAAGGATAAGAGATGCATTTTACCAGACAGGTGAAGCCCTGACCGCGGGGCTGGACATCCATAAAATGCTTCCGATTATTCTCAATCTTGTAAAAAACCTTACCAATGCAACAGGATGTGCCATAAAGCTGTTTGATGAGGACAGGACAATCATCGAGATGTCTGCAGGTTTTAAGGCTAAAAATGATATATTCAACAACACCATTTTCGAAGAGGTGGCAAAGGAAAGAAAGGCGAAGTTTGTATATGACCTTAAAGTGGAAAAAAACCCTGTAATATTAGAAGATGGCAGGGAAATCCGCTCTGTCCTTGGTTTACCATTAAATTTCAAACAAAAGACCCTGGGAGTCCTGGGTATATATATGATCCAGCCACACCATTACGGGGAAAAAGAGATAACCCTGCTTTCATCTTTTGCGTATGAAGCCGCCTCTGCTATCAATAATGCATACCTTTTTACTGAACTTCAGAAGCATGATAAAACACTTCAGGTTCTGTATGATATAGGCACGGTTGTAGGTCAAAGCCTTGACCTTAAGAATATATTTAATGAAGCTCTTAACAAGACAATAAGAATAACAGAAACAGATAGTGGTGGGATATATTTACTGGACCAGGATGGAAACACCCTGACTTTGCAAAGCCATTTTGGAATCTCTGATGAATTAGCCAGTACTATATCGAAAATAAGGGTGGGTCAGGGGGTAACAGGGATTGTTGCAAAAACCGGCAGACCGCAAACCACGACTGTTTCAATGTATCCAAGTTCTGAAATACTTCCCTCTCTGTTAAAGGAAGGAATCGTCTCTATTGCCAGCACACCGCTTAAAGCAAAAGGTAAGGTTGTAGGTGTAATTACTCTGGGACATCGAAAATTCCGCCATTTTTCCACTGATGACATGGAACTTCTCGCTTCCATTGGTAACCATGTAGGGGTTGCAATCGAAAATTCCAGATTATTTAATGAAGTAGAAAAGCATCATAAAATACTTGATACCCTTTACTCTATTGAGAGTGTGGTCAGCAGGTCGTTGAACCTTGGTGAGATATTCGAAGTGGCATTATCAAAAGCTCTTGAAGTAACGGATACGCAGGCAGGAACACTTTATTCTTTTGATGGGAAAAATTTACATCTGGAAGTATTAAAGGGATTATCTCCTGAATTCAAAGAAAAAGCAACCGTACGTGAACTTGGGGAAGGGATACCTGGAATTGCAGCACAATCCCAAAAACCAATAACGCTGGATATTTCTAATTTTCCCAGCCATTACCTGGTTCCCTTCGTGAAACAGGAAGGACTGGTTTCATTTATCGGGACGCCGCTGCTGTCTAAAGGAAAACTGGTAGGGTCAATGGCACTGGGTACAAAGAAGAAAAAAACGTTTACACAGGAGGATCTTGATTTATTATATTCAATAGGGAATATAAT
Organism: Candidatus Methanoperedentaceae archaeon; assembly: GCA_014859785.1. GTDB lineage: Archaea > Halobacteriota > Methanosarcinia > Methanosarcinales > Methanoperedenaceae > Methanoperedens_A. Next base: position 7,795 of record JACUTP010000027.1, read on the forward strand.
TGGAATTGCAGCAGAGAATGCCCGGCTCTACGAGGAATCCACCAAAAACCTGAAAAAACTGGAGCTTGCGTATGAAGAATTAAAAACCCTTGATAAAATGAAGGACGAGTTCATTTCAAATGTATCCCATGAATTAAAAACACCCCTTATCTCTATCAAAGGATATGGGGAATTGTTAAACGACGAAAAACAGGGGAAACTTTCCAGTGAACAAAAAAAGAGCCTTGAAGCTATTATAAGGAATGCTGACAGGCTGACAAGGTTGATTAACTCTATTCTTTTCATAAGCAAGATGCAGTTCGGAAAAATAGAGTTCCAGCTTAAGACTCTTGATGTGGATGAAATCATTTCAGTATGTGTTGATGACATGAAAGGAATGATGGATAAAAAGAAGATTTCTTTTGAAAAAGATATACATGTAATATCAAAAATCGTTGGTGATAAAGATCGGTTTATTGAAATAATTACCAACCTTCTTGATAATGCTATAAAATTCACACCAGAAGGGGGGAATATCTCAATAAAAGCGCGGGATAAAGAAGAGTTTGTCCATATAATTGTTTCTGATAATGGTATCGGCATTCCCAGTGATATAATACCCAAATTGTTCACCAGATTTTACCAGGTCGATGCATCCACAGCAAGAAAATATATGGGAACGGGACTTGGATTATATATAACCAGGAATATTATAGAAGCGTTTAAAGGAAAAATCTGGATTGAAAGTGAAGTTGGTAAAGGAACGGATGTCCATCTGCTTATTCCTGCAGCCAAAGGGTAATTATATACATTTTGAAACGGATAACATAATATGAAGGCATACGAGATATAAATGATATAGTTATATGGAGTTGAATGAAAAAAATAATGGTAGTGGATGATGAACCAGATACGGTCGATCTTGTAAAACTGGTTCTTGAAACAGAGGGTTTTGAGGTTATACCGGCATATAGCGGTAAAGAGTGTCTTAAAAAACTGGAAGCTGGAATTCCTGATGCCATATTACTTGACATTATGATGCCTGGTATGGATGGATGGGAAGTATTCCATAAAATAAGAGAGAGATATAAGGATAAGGATATACCTGTGGCAATGCTTACTGTCCGTGATAAAGATATTGATAAAATGATGGGGCTTCACGTGTTAAAGGCAAGTGATTACATAATAAAACCATTCGGAAGGAATGAACTTATTGAAAGGGTAAAGAACATTTTAAAAGAGTGATGGTCATATAATGTTCTCTCACAACATTTGAGCGCATAGATTCTGGTTTTTGAGGTTGTTCTGTAATCCATCGCCTTTTGGGAGCATGAAAACGAGCGTGGATTAATGATAAAAACCTACTTTAAAATTTATCGGTCATTTGGGAGTTTAGAAAAATAGGAAGCCATTCCATATCCCAGGTAACCTCCAATCCTGTTAAAAAATGCGAGTCGAGGAAGACACTCCCGTGGTGGGGTGTCGCCCGCAGACGAGTAACCGAAAGGGGGTTTAAAGGGGACAGCGGAATGTCCTCCTTTTCAATTAGCCGTTGCTATAGGTTTCTTATAAAATTGGTTGTATAATATCTTAAATAACATGTCTAAGAACTATGTTGACATTTGTGATTTTGATGGACCGGCTTGCACACATATATTTCATGTCAGTAAATCTTAAGGATAAAATCATGATTGAAAAGAACTTCATAGGTTTATCATAAGAATATCCTGAATATGGTACAATATGATACGTGCAGTATTATGGCTGTATGCTTTGTTACCCTGTTTTTTCTTATTTAAATTATTTACTTAATTGTTTCAGGCGTTTGATGTTTTCCATCTTTTCCTGAGATTCCTTTTTCATTTTGTTCTCAAGATAATCGATAATTGTATCAATGTTTGTATTGAGCTGGTATATCTTATACGGACGCCCCTTTCCCGGTTTCTTTTCCTCCCTTTCGGAAATCCACTCAAGTTCTTCCAGTTCCCGCATGGCTATACTGACCTCTGGCTGCCTGAGATCCGAACCCATTTCAAGATCCCTTGAAGTGACTTCTTTTATATTTTTTAAATATGTCAATACTTTTGCAACGTTTCGCTTCAATCCTAATTGAATAAGTGTGTCAGCGAACTCTTCATCCGCCCTGTCAAGCACATTAACTGAAAGACTTTTCATAACATTTCACCCTATCATTAAATGTATTAATCTAATATAAATCTTACGTTTTAATATAATTAAATGAAAAATACCATGGCATGCTGCAAGAGGCGGTTGATTCCATACACATTTTCACATCAAAATACATATATCTGATGATTTCGTTAGGTGAGAGAGATATTTATGGTTTCATTAATTTATTTCAACGGGAAATTCGTGCCCAAACATGAGGCAAGGACTTCTGTATACGATCACGGGTTTTTATATGGAGATGGTGTTTTTGAAGGCATCCGGGCTTACAATGGCAGGGTGTTCAGGCTAAATGAGCATGTTGACAGGATGTACGATTCTGCAAAAGCGATAGACCTTAAAGTACCTCTTTCTAAAGAAGAAATGATACGCGCCATTATAGATACCCTTAAGAAAAACAACCTGAAGGATGCCTATATCCGCCCAATAATTACAAGAGGTGACGGCGATCTCGGACTTGACCCGAGAAAATGCCAGAAACCGAATATTTTCATAATCACCGAAAGCTGGGGTGCCATGTATGGCGACCTGTATGAGAAAGGTCTCACTGCTGTCACCGTCGGTGTGAGGAGAAACGCTCCTGAGGCACTTCCCCCAAACATCAAGTCAATGAATTACCTGAATAACATCCTTGCAAAAATCGAAGCAAATGCAAAAGGCGGCGATGAAGCGATAATGTTTGATGTAAACGGCAATATCTCAGAAGGCTCAGGAGATAATATTTTTGTTATAAAGAACGGAAAAATCATTACACCACCTGCTCTTAACAACCTTCGCGGGATAACAAGAGCCTCTGCAATAGAACTTGCAGAAAAAAAAGGCATGAACGTTGTTGAGACTAACATAGGACTGTTTGATATTTATACTGCTGATGAAGTTTTTGTCACAGGTACTGCTGCTGAAATCGCACCGGTAACGAAAATCGACGGGAGGATTATAGGTGACGGTTTCCCGGGCACGGTTACTAAAAAACTTATGGTTGCCTTCAAGAATCTTACCATGACCGAAGGCACACCTATTGAGTAATAATTGGATAAAGGAACTATCACCCATCCAGGATTTGCACTACCTGTTATGGTTATAATTCCTTTACAACGTGGATATTGGTAAACGGTATATAGTGTTTCTTCCCTGCGTGTTCTCCTTCAAGGGGATAAAACACAAGGTACTGGTCATTATGCTTTACTTCAATGACATTTGCACTTGTAACCCATTTATCAAATATTATTTTTCCGTCTTCACCGGTATATCTTCTTGATTCTATCACATATTTCCTGTCTGACATAACACACATCCTCCTGCAATAATTTGCAAATGATGGTATTAAAACTTACTGCACGATTATGCATGGATCCGTAGAGGAAATCCAATTAGCCTTTTGATTTAAGTGAAAGCTACACATACTTTTGGGATTTATATTTAATTGAAATTAAAATAAGTCTTTGAGCTTGATTGTGGATTAGCAGAGGCTGTCGGATAAATTCGATCGATCTGGAATTTTTTATAAAAATTCAAAATTCATTGTTGACTTTTTTATAAACTGAAAAATCTTTTTAAATAATTATTATATTTCTTTAATATGTTCAGTCGGTGCATCAAAGTAGAAACGCGGTTTTTAAAGTTAGTTTGATTTCCTTATTCAATGTTTTAAGGCATAAGTTTAAATAACATATAAATGAAATATTACTCAAAGGAGTTTTAAGTATGGTTAATTCACCAATATTGGACAGTTTGTATAGCATGGGAAATCAAATAATTTCCTTTATTCCGACATTGATAGTAGTCATAATACTGTTAATCGTGGGATTGATAGTGGGAAAATTACTTGGTAAAATCGGTGGTAAGGTTCTTGATAAAGTCGGACTTGATGACCTGGTTGATAGGACAGCAGTCGGGGATATGATAAAAAAAGCAGATATGAGTACTGTACATATTTTTGAGGCTATAATCAGGTGGTTTGTTTACCTTATCTTTGCTGTAATTATAATAGACTTTCTGAGGCTCGATGTTGTCGCAGATTTCATCACACGGATAATCTCATTCATACCGCTTATATTCTCAGCACTGGTAGTACTTATAATCGGTTTGCTGCTTGTTGATTTTATTGCAGGTCTGGTTAAGAAAGTACTTGTAACAACCGGAGTGGATGATAAAATAGCAACAAGTGTAGTTGGAGATGTCTTTAAGGCAAGCGGGACTACCGTTTCAGGTATTATTTCAGGGCTTGTAAGATTGTTCGGTTACCTGATATTCATAATGGCTGCTTTTGAAATACTGAGGTTTGCGATTATAACAGAGTTCCTGCAATCGATACTCGATTACCTGCCTCATCTTTTCATGGGTATCCTTATACTGTTAATCGGTCTTTTGGTCATTGACTTCATTATGGATTATTTGCAGGCAACCATTAAAGGGATGAAAGTGGAAAATACAGAAGTAGTAATACCTTTGCTAAGGGTATTTTTATTCCTGGTCATAATTTTGCTTGCCCTGGATATCATGTTGATAAATACCAGCATATTCTATGTATTCCTCGGTCCTCTTGCATGGGGATTCGCAATTGTGGTTGCATTTAAATGGGGGATAAAAGAGGCTTTAGTGGCTTATGCAGAGGCTAAAAAATAAGCCTCTCTTTTCTTTTTTTATTTACAGGTATTTACTGTGGACCTTGCGGCATTGACGCAGGCGCCTTTTCAAGCACGGTCTCAAGCTTTACTTTTTCCTGTCCCCTGAAAAGTTCCGTTGTGACCACATCACCCACTTCATGCTTGTTTATAACCTTTATCATGTCCTTAACATTGTTTATGTCCATATCATCCATGCGTATTATGATATCACCAATTTCCATCCCTGACCTGTGTGCCTCACTTCCAGGCACAACTGCGGTAATAACCACGCCTTTTTTTGTGGGAAGGTTATAGTACGCAACAAGCTTGGGATTGACATCAACCGCATTGATGCTGATCCATGGTCTTATGATCCCGCCATGCTCCTTTAACTGCTCTGCTATCCAGAGAGCAGACTGGATTGGTATGGCAAACCCTATACCCTGTGCATAAGGAATAATGGCACTGTTTATCCCGATCAGCACACCCTTACTATTTATCAGGGCGCCTCCACTGTTGCCTGGATTGATGGCAGCATCTGTCTGTATCAACCCTTCCATGAAGGTCATCTCTGTCTGGATGGAACGGTCAAGGGCACTTACAACCCCCATTGTTACCGTTGGGCCGCCCACGAGCCCGAGCGGATTTCCTATGGCTATTGCAAGCTGGCCAATTTTTAAATCATTATTTTTTGCCATTTCCGGGACTGGGAGGTCATCTGATTCAATATTTATTACAGCCAGGTCGGTCAGGGGGTCTATTCCCCTTACCTTACCAGGAAAAATCCTCCCGTCCTCAAGTGTTATTTTTATCTCTGCTGAACCATGGATAACATGCGCATTGGTAAGTATAAAACCATCCCTGTCAATAACAACACCAGAACCGACACCCGGAACAGGGTGTACGTGGAGGTATGCGTCCCTCATCAGTTTTACTTCACTTATGTTCACAACGCTCGGCATTACCTTTGCCACAGCCGCAGTTACCATATCGTCAAAATCTGCCAAATTTATTCCCCCTTTAACTTTATGTTTGAACTTCCTTATATTTGAAACCATTTGAGAGATGATTTATATATTTAATTAATTATATATTTAATTAAATCTTCCCAGTAGAAAACAGATGTTACAAAAATTCGGAAATATTTGTCATAAGTATCTATAAAGGGCAGGAATTACATCTTTGTAAAACCCTCACTCCCCAACCCGCTTACCTTCACCAAGCAAATGCTGGGGAATGTTCGATACTTGATGATAACCTGCTAACATTTTAATCTTATGTATTGTAAGATATATAAGTTTTTCTACTTACGCCAAAAATTTATAATTATGCTTATACTCATAATAATGAAGAAATCCGGCTTTTGTCTATATGAGGAAGCATTTATTAGTTTCTGTCCCGGAAATTTTATCATCATATATTATAATCATATAAAAACATTTAAAGCAGGAACACTATGATAGGGGCTAATGGTAAAAGTCGAGAAATTCATTAATGAGAGCATCGGGAAAATAAGGGACGATGTTAATGGACGGGCAATAATAGCCTTATCAGGCGGTGTTGACAGTTCGGTATGTGCAGTACTTGCCAACAGGGCAATCGGGGATTTGCTCACACCGATTTACATTGACACAGGACTCATGCGAAAAGGTGAGACCGAAAATATAAAACGAATATTTTCCGATATGAACCTTCAGGTCATAGATGGCAAGGAATATTTCCTCAATGTACTAAAAGGACTGACAGACCCTGAAAAAAAACGAAAAGCCATCGGGCAGGCGTTTATCCGCGTGTTCGAGGAAGAAGCAAGGAAACTTGATGTAAAATACCTCATCCAGGGAACCATCTACCCTGACAGGATAGAATCCGAAGGCGGAATCAAAAGTCATCATAATGTCGGAGGTCTTCCGTCTGTTATAGATTTTGAAGGAATTATTGAACCACTTGCCGACCTATATAAGGATGAGGTGCGCGAAGTTGCAAGGGCTCTTGACCTGCCAAGGGAAATATCGGACAGGATGCCGTTCCCCGGACCAGGTCTTGCTGTCAGGATTATCGGCGGGGTAACAGAAGAAAAGCTTGAAGTTGTCAGGGAGGCAAATGCCATTGTTGAGGAAGAACTGCTTGAACAGTTCGGACCGTGGCAGACTTTTGCCGCGCTTATTGAAAAAGGCACGGGTGTAAAAGGTGATATGAGGGTACACGGCTGGATTATTGCAGTGCGCGCCGTTCAGTCAAGGGACGGTATGACAGCAGAAGCAATGGAATTGCCGTGGGAAACACTTCGGAAAATCGAGTCGCGTATCACAAGCGAGATTCCAAATGTTTCCCGTGTACTCTACGACCTTACACCCAAACCACCTGGCACCATAGAGTTCGAGTAAGGTAAACATGTCGCTTACCACTGTTGTCAGGGAAATACGCGGGAGACAGAAAGTTAGCTCAAGCCCGACCGGGAGACCAACTGCCGTGTGGACAGGTAAAGATGTGCTTGACTTAGAGGAAATCCCGGCGTTTACGATTATTTTCCAGACCTCAGGATGCAGGTGGAACAACTGCACAATGTGCGGTTATGTTTATGACAGCGCACAAACACCGCAGTCACATGACGACCTGATGAAGCAGTTTGAGTATGCCATGTCACAGTGCCGTGATGATGAAATAATTGTCAAGATTTTCACATCAGGCAGTTTCCTTGATGATTCTGAGATTTCCAGCAAAACACGCATCGAGATGCTCACAAGGCTTGATGCTGATGAAAGGGTTAAAAAGGTAATTGCCGAGACAAGACCCGAATACGTGACACCTGATAAATTATCCGAATGCACAACTGTTTTCGGGAAGCCTTTTGAAGTGGCAATGGGTCTTGAAACAAGCAGCGACATGATAAGGAAAGACTGTATTAATAAAGGGTTTACTTTTTCTGATTTTACAAGCTCCAGTGATATAGCTAAAAAGAAGGGTATTTCCACAAAGGCATACCTTCTGCTGAAACCACCTTTTTTGTCAGAAGGAACAGCCATTTACGATATGGTTAATTCAATTAATGAAACCGCGCCATATGCAGGTACGATTTCCATGAACCTGTGTAATATCCAGAGGGGAACACTTGTTGATGAGATGTTCGAGCGCAGGGATTATCGCCCTCCGTGGCTCTGGAGTGCTGTTTATGTCCTGGAAAAAGGGAAAGCATCAAACCCCGACACAATAATATTATCCGACCCTGTGGGTGCAGGTTCAAAACGCGGGCCGCATAACTGCGGGAAGTGCGATAAGGACGTGGCAGAAGCAATCAGGATTTTTTCGGTGACTCAAGATACTGGTGTTTTTTCAAACCTTTATTGTGAATGTAAGGAATTGTGGGAAAAGGTTGTCGAGCTTGAGGAATTTGCATACGGTTCGTATCTTGTGAAGTAAATAAACTTTGCTAAATTATTTTTATCTATGAAATCATTTGATTCATGGTCA
>JACUTP010000028.1 GCA_014859785.1 Candidatus Methanoperedentaceae archaeon
TATTTCGGGACAAGCCTTGTTATTGTTATAGTTGGCGGGCTGGCTGTTTTAATCGGTCTTGTTTTGCTTATAATCCCCGGACTGTTCCTGATGATTATGTTCCAGTATGCGTTTCCTGTTGCCATAGTTGAGAAGAGGGGGGCTATTGATTCCTTAAAGAGAAGTTATGCCATAGCAAGGGCTAATTTACAGTTTTCAGTTATTCTCGGTATTGTGCTATGGGTGATAAATTCAATTGGAGGTGCTCTTCAACTTGGCTGGCTCATAACGTTTCCTTTTACGGTTATCTGCCTGAGCATAGCAGCCATGAAATTGATGCGGCAATCCGGGACCCCCGGGGAACCTGAATAGTTAATCCTGCAAAAAGAATATACCAAATATCCAACAATGATACTGTGAGAGGTATATTATGGAAGTTGAAGAACTTATCAATAAAATCGATGCAAAGGAACTGAAAGCGGAAGCCAAAAAACAGGGAGTTAAAATCAGGTGCAGGACTAAACTGGATATTGCAAAAGATTTGCCAAAAGAGACACTTGAGAAACTGGCTGGGAAGTAACGTACAATTTCCATAACGCGTCAGGCTCAGGACGGCAGCAGGTAAATGATTATGTCCCCGATCATTAAATCAAGAAGTCCAAGACTTGTCCTCAATGAGCTTAAATGGAAAGGATACGACCTTAATAAATGCAGGATTTATTACGTCCACAGGGGCGCGCCTGATGATACAAAGATTGTAGAGGGGAATGCTATCAAGGATATTGACCGTGGATTCATGATTCTTGAAGGCGTTGTGCAGGATGTGTATATCCCATACCACAGGATATTCAGGATTGAATTTGATAACCGGATAGTATATGAACGCAGAAAAACCGGTTATTATTAAAATCCACCCTTATCCCTTATACTCCTCACAATCTCATCAAAAGCAGGCGGTCTTACCTGGAATACATCAACACTCTCAGGGAACTCAATAACCCTTCCTTCTGTAACTATAAGGACTCCGTTCGTGTTTTCGGGCATCTCCTTAAGGATACCTGACGTGAATTTCGTCATTTCATCCTGTATTTCCTGGATTCGGTCGGTAAGGAACTTTCTCCATCCATCAAAATCAATTTCCTTTCCGTAAAAATCCTCGTGAAGCTCTTTAATCTCAGGCAGGAAGGATTTAGAATACTCCTCATAAACAAGTTTAAGCTTATCGTGAAGCGATTCCTTATCAATACCCCTGATTTTAGCCCCCTTCTCAATAAGGCTTTTCAATAATTTGTAATGGTTGCTTTCAGTCCCGTATTTCTCAAACAGTTTCAGGTCGGTCTCCTTATCATCACCAATCCCTTCGATATACAGTGTGCCGATGTTCCCGTAAACTGAAAGGAAATGCTCTATTTTCTCCCGCACCTCGCCCCAGAACCGTTCGATTTTCACGTTTTCAAGGTTAAAATGTGATGACATTTCTTCAAAAGGAAAAACAGGTATAACATAGAGTTTCCTTTTTTTACTGAACTTTCCTGCATGAGGTTTGTCTATTGTTCCAAGCTCCGCCATGCTGCATATGTTATTTCCAAAGAAATATAACCTTTATCCTTTTAAATCCTGTTGTTTCCGATCAGGATTTATAAGTTCCTGCAAAGTTTTTTCATAAACCATAAGGTCATGCCTGCTGTGTAGTACAAACCTTACCTCATCCAGCTCTTTGTTGTTTTCAAGGAATTCAACAACTGTTTTAATGGCAATCCCACTTGCTTTTTCGACCGGGTACCCGTATGCTCCCGTACTGATGGAAGGGAATGAGATTGTTTTAATTCCTGTTTCAAGGGCGAGTAAAAGACTGTTCCTGTAGGCATCTGCAAGCAGTTCTGTCTCGCCGCTGTTACCGCCTTTCCAGACAGGTCCAACCGTGTGGATTACGTATCTTGCTTTTAGCTTCCCGCCTGTTGTTATAACCGCTTTCCCTGCCGGGAGACCATCAGGTAAGGATGTTTTCCTGAGGGTTTTACATTCTTTGAGTATTTCAGGTCCACCCGCACCGTGGATAGCCCCGTCCACCCCGCCGCCGCCCATAAGGCTGGAATTTGCGGCATTGACTATTGCGTCTGTTTCCTGTCTGGTAATATCTCCTGTTACGAGTGTTAATCCTGACATTGCGATTTTAACGTTCATATCCGGTACTATCATTTTCCACGTATATGTTTCTTTACGCACCGGCGTTTACCAGGACAAACAACAGCGTGCACGAACTGTAAATGACATTCCGTAAATTATATATAGAACTCTAAACAATGATAAATCGGAACCGTGATGTTCCGAACAAGTTTTTAAAGATGAGATTGAAACAAGAGGGTGACCTTATGAATATAAAACCTATCGGAGAAAGGGTCTTAATCAAACCTGTAAAAGAAGAAGAAAAAACTGCAGGCGGTATTTACATACCGGAAACTGCAAAAGAAAAAAAGAAACAGGGTGTTGTGATAGAAGTAGGCACTCTGGAAGATGGAAAAGAAATGCCAATTAAAAAAGGCGATGTTATCCTGTACTCAGGATACAGTTCAGAAGAACTTGAAATTGACGGGGAAAAATACATAGTTGTCAACTTCAAAGACATCATTGCAAAAATAGAGTAGGTGATATTAAATGGCGAAACAAATGATATATGATGAGGAAGCAAGGCGTGCCTTAAAAAGTGGAGTTGACAAGCTTGTAAATGCAGTCAGGGTAACACTTGGACCAAAAGGCAGGAATGTTGTTCTTGCTAAGGGTTTCGGAAGCCCTGTAATAACTAACGATGGTGTGACCATTGCCAAAGAAATTGAACTCGAAGATCCATATGAGGACATGGGCGCCCAGCTTGTAAAAGAAGTAGCAACCAAAACACAGGATGTTGCAGGTGATGGAACAACAACCGCAACAGTTCTTGCCCAGGCTATGATCCAGGAAGGCTTGAAAAACATCACAGGTGGTGGTAATCCCATTGAGATTAAAAGAGGGATTGATAAAGCAACCGAGAAAGTTGTTTTGTTCATAAAATCCCAGAGCATGGAAGTTGAAGGTAAGGATAAAATCGTACAGGTAGCAACTATCTCGGCAAATAATGATGAAGTGATCGGCAACTTAATCGCAGACGCCATGGAGAAAGTGGGTGCTACCGGAGTTATCACTGTCGAAGAGGCAAAATCAATGGAGACCAGCCTTGAAGTGGTAGAAGGAACACAGTTTGATAAAGGTTACCTCTCACCTTATATGGCAACCGATACTGAAAGAATGGAGGCTGTACTTGAAGAGCCAAGGATACTTCTTTTTGACAAGAAGATCAGTTCAATGAAGGACTTCCTCCCGATACTTGAAAGTGTATTAAAAGATAACAAGCCCCTGCTTATCATAGCTGAGGACCTTGAAGGTGAAGCTCTTGCTACGATTGTCCTGAATATCATTCGCGGGACATTAAAGGTATGCGCGGTAAAAGCACCGGGATTTGGCGATGAGCGAAATGAAATTTTAGAGGATATAGCAGCCCTTACAGGTGCAAAGGTCATAAGCGAAGAAAAGGGAATGAAGCTCTCAGAAACAAAAATTTCAGACCTTGGAACTGCCAAAAAAGTCCGTGTCAGCAAAGACAAAACAACAATCATCGAGGGGGTAGGAAGTAAAGGGGACATCGACAGGAGGGTATCCATAATACAGGGACAGATAAATATCGAGGACTCTGATTACAAGAAGAAAGAACTCAAAAAACGTCTTGGCAAACTCTCAGGTGGAGTGGCAGTTATTTCCGTAGGCGCTGCGACAGAGACAGAGCTGAAAGAAAAGAAGATGCGTATTGATGATGCGCTTAATGCAACAAAAGCAGCCATCGAAGAGGGTGTTGTTCCGGGCGGAGGTACCACTCTTATCAGGGCGGCAGATAAATTGGATGATCTGGCACTTGAAGGTGATCAGCTGGTGGGCTTGAACATTCTCAAGAAAGCCATTGAGATGCCTGTTAAACAGATTGCAGCCAATGCAGGAAAAGAAGGTTCTGTTGTTGTTGAAAGACTCAGGGCAGAAACAAACCCGAATGTTGGTTACGATGCAAAAACAGATAAATATGTAGATATGATAGAAGCCGGTATCACTGATCCCACAAAAGTTGTCAGGTCAGCACTTCAGAATGCAACAAGCATAGCAGGTCTCATATTAACTACAGAGACTCTTGTGGCAGACATTCCTGAAAAGAAGGGGGAATCGTCAATGCCACCCATGATGCCGCACGGCGGCGGGTTTATGTAATATTGACCTTAACAGGTCAATATTTTTTTAATTTCCCTGATGGCATTTTTATCGATAAGAACATCATAGCTCATTATCGATTTCCTGAAGTGATATGAAATCTGTTTTCCCTTGCTTATCTCTTGTAAAGTAATCCCTGATTGCTTTTAATTCGTTATCATCTGGAAATGCTTCACCCATAACCATCAACGACTCAACATGATTGAGTCTTCTTAAGACTTCGTCCAATTTAATATCAATATTTTCTGCTGCAACATCCATGCTTATGAATCTTAATTCCTGATAGATATAATTTATGACGGCAAGAGTTTTAGAGATTTTGTTGGATATGATAAAAAAAGCATATATACACAAGTAACTTAAATACCCATACAACAAGGTAATAACAATGAAATTCAAAGTTATATTACGAGAAGGCGAAGATGGCTGGTATGTAGTCGAAGTCCCATCTCTTCCGGGCTGTATATCCCAAGGAAAAACGGTCGAAGAAGCCTTAGAAAACATCAAAGAAGCCATCGTACTTTATCTGGAACCTGATGATGATATTATCTCGCTGGGTTCAGTGCAGGTAGCTGAGGTAACGGTTTGAATAAATTACCCGTAATTTCAGGAAAAAAAGCCATCAACTTTTTAGAGCGCGCGGGATTTGTAATAGTCAGGCAGCGTGGTAGCCACGTAAGAATGAAGACGGTTACATCTGAAAAGACTATTAAATTGACCATACCCTTACACTAAATCCTGGATAGTGGAACTCTTGCGAGCATAATAAGAAGTGCAGGTTTAACAATAGAACAGTTTGATGAACTATTTAAAAAATAGCAATTATCGGACTGCCAACTTTAAATCCCACTATTCCATGCAAATCTCTATGTATCTTAAATCCCAATAAATACCTGATGCCTACCATTAGCGAAAAGATACTCAGCCGCGCCTGCGGGAAAGAAGCTCATGCCGATGATTTCGTGATAGCAACCGTGGACTACGCAATGGCACACGATGGCACAAGCGTACTCGCTGTCAAATCCTTCAGGGAAATGGGTGTTGAGAAAGTCTGGGACCCTGAAAAGATAATCATACCTTTTGACCATATCGTGCCCGCAAACAACGAGAAGGCAGCATCACTCCAGCGCGACATCAGGCAGTGGATAAAGGAGCAGGGCATCATCAATTTTACAGATTCAGGCGGCGGGATATGCCATCAGGTGCTTCCTGAGAACGGGTTTGCGATGCCCGGAAAACTGATAATCGGCGCTGACTCTCATTCCTGTACTTACGGTGCATTGGGTGCGTTTGCCACAGGTGTCGGCGCAACGGATATGGCTGAGATTTTCGCAACCGGGAAACTGTGGCTTCGCGTTCCCCGCACAATCAGGATTAATGTTGAAGGAAGGCTTCAGGCTGGCGTATCTGCCAAGGACATGACCCTTTATATCATAAAAAACGTAGGCGCTGACGGGGCGAATTACAGGGCGGTTGAATATTACGGTGAAACGATAAGCAGCCTTTCCATGTCAGGGCGCATGACGCTTTGCAATATGGGAATCGAGATGGGCGCAAAAACCGGGATTGTGCCGCCTGATGAAAAGACATTCCAGTACTTAAAAGGCAGGGCGCGGGATGAATACACGCCGGTTTTGGCTGACGATGGCGCCGATTATATCATGGAGTACAATTTCGATGTCAGCGACCTTGAACCGCAGGTTGCAAAACCCCATGAAGTTGATAATGTTTCTGGAATCAGCGATGTGGCAGGTACGCCTATTGACCAGGTTTTCATAGGCTCATGTACTAACGGGCGGTATGAGGATTTAGAAGCAGTGGCAGAGCTCCTTAAAGGAAAGAAGGTCAGGGCAAGGACGATTGTGCTTCCAGCATCGCGTTCTGTCCTGATTAAAGCCACGGAATCAGGTATTATAACAACCCTGCTTGAAGCAGGTGCGATAATTGCACCGCCTGGATGCGGACCGTGTCTTGGTGCGCATATGGGTGTTATCTGTGAGGGCGAGACATGCCTGTCCACTTCCAACCGCAACTTCAAGGGACGGATGGGAACAGGCGGACTGATTTACCTCTCATCCCCCGAAACAGCGGCTGCGAGCGCGCTCAGGGGCGAGATTACTGACCCGCGGAGTCTCCTCTGAATTTAACTTTCCTCCTGGAATAATTTGAAAACAATATCTCAATTATTCCACTTCTATCTTTATCCCGCCAACAGGACTTTTAAAAGGCGCTTTAATGAGCAACAGCCCGTTTTCAAATTTCGCACTCGTCTTTGAAGTATCTATTCCGTGCGCAAGTGAATAGCACGAACTGTATATTACATCCTCCCGCGGGGCACGGATGCAAAAAGAGCGCTCTCCTATTTTAAGGTCTATATTCTCTTTTTTCACACCTGGAAGTTCCACTTCAATATGGTAACTCTCAGCATCATGGTCTACACAAACCGATGGATATATTTCTGCTAAATCTTCTTCAGACATTGACTAACACCCAATTATTCAATACTCAAGCCTGAAATATAAATGTTTCTAACAAGCTCTATATGGATAAATATAAGAAGGTATAATTTATAATGAAATCTAATTCTGGTGGTTAAAATATGGCAATAGACCCGATTTGCGGAATGACAGTTGATGAAAAGACAGCAGAATACAAAACAGAGTACCAGGGAACAACGTATTATTTCTGTGCTCCAGGATGTAAGAAAGCCTTTGAAGAAGAGCCGGAAAAATATTTGAAAAGCGGACCTGTCGGGATGGGAGGAAAAAAACCCTGGTGGAAATTCTGGTAAAACCGGTTCATCTGTAAAAACAAACGGACTCGCCGCGATTCGAACGCGGGTCAGCGGGTTCGAAGCCCGCCAGGATGTCCTGGCTACCCCACGAGTCCACGGGTTGACAGTGCGTTTTATAGTCTGGCAGCGTATTAAATGTTTGCAGATGGTGTGAGCTATGGTTATTACACTGCTTTCTGATTTTGGTGACCTGTACCCCGCGTCAATTAAGGGCGTAATTCTCTGTATCAATCCTGATGCAAATATCGTGGATATCTCACATTCTGTCCCTGCGCAGGATATAGGACAGGGTGCGTTCATGCTGATGGCAACTGCAAAATTTTTCCCATCGGGAACTGTACATATTGCCGTGGTTGACCCCGGTGTTGGTACACAAAGGCGCGCCATAGCAATCCTCACCGAATCCGAAAAATATGGCGTTCATTATTTTATAGGTCCAGACAACGGTCTTCTAATTCCTGCCGCAGGAAGCATCGGGGGGCTTGAGGTTTTCGAATTGACAAATGATGCCCTTTTCCGTGATGCTTCCGGTGTTTCGGCAACATTTCACGGACGGGATATTTTCGCACCAGCTGGCGCATATATCTCAAAAGGATTTGAAATTGAAAAAGCCGGAAAAAAGATTAATGATTACATGACTCTTGATTTCGGAAGTTGTGTGAAAAATGACGGTATAATCGAAGGCAGGATTATTTTCATCGATTCTTTCGGTAATATCATCACAAACATACCATCCGGTATGGTGGATTACAAATACGGCAGCATGCTTGAAATATGGGGAGAATATGTTACATTCCAGAGTTCATACGGTTTATCAGAAGAAGGCAAACCTCTTGCCCTGATAGGAAGCCACGGTTACCTTGAGATTTCAGTGAACCTGGGAAGTGCAGTAAGTTTTTTCAATAAAAAACAGGGTGACGGGCTTGTTATAAAAACAGTATGTATGTACTAAAACAGGGATATTGAAGGGCTCTTATTCTTAACAAATAGACCTTTTGGAGAGGGATGTAAGGGAGTGGCTTTTAAATTTTAAGACAGATGCTATAATGACGCCATAGTTCTAAGCAGAGTAGCAGTGCATACTTTTAAAACTACCTTCATACTATTACAGTATGGTGAACGGTTTGAAAATATCAAAATACGCCCCTTTTTTAGGCATGGCATTCATGCTGCTTATCGTACAGTTGATAGCTATCTCCCTTAGCAAACCGCTTGATGATAATGATTTCAAGGCATTTCAAGACCCTGAAGCAGCAAGTAACGTTGTGTACTGGATTGCAATTATACTTGTTTTTACAGCTTTTATCCTGCTTGTTGTGAAACTGAATAAGAAATGGTTGATACGTGCTTTTATAATGATATCAATAGCATGGACATTAATGTTTGTTTTTTATGCCGCTTTTTCCATGTTTCTCTCTCCTGTTATGAATTCTGTTTTAACGCCTGTCCTTTCAATATCCCTTACATTGATTCTTTATAAATTCCCGGAATGGTATGTCATTGACCTTGTTGGCGTGCTGATAGGTGCGGGTGCTGCCTCTATTTTCGGCATTTCCCTTGCCATCATACCCGCACTGTTACTGCTTATCCTTCTTGCAGTGTATGATTATATTGCGGTTTACAGGACAAAACACATGATTGCACTTGCAGAAGGCGTGATGGAACTTCGACTTCCGATTTTGCTTGTAGTTCCAAAACGGTGGAGTTACTCTTTCATTAATGAGACCTTTGATAAGGAGGAGCGGGAGGCATTCTTCATGGGACTCGGGGACGCTGTCATGCCCACGATACTTGTTGTATCGGCTATCACTTTCAGCAGTGCGGTTAACTATACCATACCAGTTCTCGGCGCAATCAACCTCCCTGCAATCGGTGCAATAATCGGCACTTTCGCGGGGTTTTCTGTGCTTATGGGATTTGTGATGAAAGGCAACCCCCAGGCAGGTCTTCCTTTCCTGAACGGCGGGGTCATATTGGGGTATGCGGCTGGAAGCATGCTGGCAGGGGCGCCATTGTTTTAATTCCAAAAGATTAAGTAATTTCATGCTATCAAGAACATATATGGCTCAAACCGTTTCTGAAAAGATTTTCTCAAAAGCTTCCGGAAAAGAAGTAAAGGCAGGAGATTTCGTCCTGGCAAATATCGACCGTGCCATGACTCACGATATTACAGGACCACTTGCAGTTGAAGGATTCAGGGAAATAGTAAAGGACAAGAAGAACAAGAAAGTGTGGGACCCTGGAAAGATAGTTATTATTTTTGACCACCAGGTTCCTGCAGATTCATTAAATGCAGCAGCAAACCACATAATGCTGCGTGAGTTCGCAGAGGAGCAGGAAATCCTGAACTACGATATTTTCGAAGGTATATGCCACCAGGTCGTGCCTGAAAAAGGGCATGTAAGACCTGGCGACCTTATCGTGGGTTCTGACTCCCACACATGCGCCTACGGTGCACTGGGAGCGTTTTCCACAGGTATCGGAAGCACGGACATGGCTTTTGTATTTGCAACAGGCAAGCTATGGTTCAGGGTACCTGAAACCCTGGGATTCGAGGTCGAGGGTAAACTTCAAAGATGCGTATCCCCGAAAGATATAATTCTCCACCTCATAGGAGATGTTGGTGTTGAAGGTGCAAGGTACATGGCAGCCGAGTTTAGCGGAAGCACAATCAGGAACACGGATATCCCCGGCAGGATGAGCATGTCCAATATGGCAATCGAAATGGGCGGGAAGGCAGGTATCGTGGAGGCAGACGCCACCACGGAAAAGTATCTTCAGGAGAGGATACCGGGCTTCAAGCTTGACCCTATATGGAAGAGTGACGATGATGCTGGATTTGTAAACGTCAGGCACTATGACGTATCAGACCTCTCACCGCAGGTTGCCTGTCCGCATAATGTGGATAACGTGAAACCCGTTGAAGAAGTTGAGGGAACAAAAATAAACCAGGTATTTGTCGGCTCCTGTACCAACGGGCGGTTCGAGGATATTGAAACCGTTGCTAAAATAATGGGTAATGAAAAAGTGGCAAAAGGAGTGCGCCTGTTAATTATTCCCGCATCACATACCGAGTATATGAAGGTGTTAAGAGCAGGTTATGTGGAGCAGTTCATGGAAGCAGGTGCGCTCGTGGAATCACCATGCTGCGGTCCGTGCATGGGCGGCTCATTCGGTCTGCTTGGCAGGGGAGAGGTCGGGCTTTCAACATCTAACCGGAACTTCCGGGGGAGACAGGGCAGTCCTGAGGCGTTCGTGTACCTGTCATCCCCGGCAACTGCTGGCGCAAGTGCACTTTATGGCGAGATTACCGACCCGAGAAAAGTGATATGATATCAATTGGCGCAGATAAGGTAATGGAATGTTTCGGTTTAACGGCTGGGGAAAACGTTCTTATCGTATTGGATACCAGAACCCCTGAATCAATCGGGGAAAGCCTTTTTGAAGCTGCCGGAAAAATCGGGTGTGAGGTAATGTTGCTGACTATGATGCCGAGAACCCGCCACGGGGAAGAGCCGCCTGTTGCAGTGGCAGAAGCAATGAAAAATGCGGATGTTGTTATTGCGCCGACCACTTTTTCCCTGACCCATACACAGGCAAGGATTAATGCCTGTAAAGTTGGGGCGAGGGTTGCTTCCATGCCCGGAATTACGCAAAGCATGATGTCATCAGGGGGTATGACGGCAGATTATGACAGGGTTAAAGAGATTGCAATTAAACTTAATGAAAGGCTGGAAAATGTAAAAGAGGTGCGGATTGTCACAGATTCGGGAACTGATATATTGTTTAATCTTGAAGGCGCAACATGGATGATGGATACGGGAATCTGCCACGAACCCGGCTCAAGTGCCAACCTTCCTGCCGGGGAATTGTATATTGCACCAGAGGATGCAAACGGGATTTTTGTTGTGGACGGCTCCATGAGCGGTTTCGGGATACTTGATTCACCACTTGAGTTTACGGCCAGGGACAGGTACGTGACCGATATAAAAGGAGAACAGGCAGAAAGGCTAAAAGCCATGCTTGATACTGTCGGGGAAAAAGCGCGCAACGTGGCAGAATTTGGAATAGGTATCAATCCCGAAGCAAGGCTTATTGGTAACGTTCTTGAGGATGAAAAAGTAGGCGGGACGGTTCATATTGCAATAGGGGATAACAGCACGTTCGGAGGGGATGTTATTGCAGGGATACATCTTGACGGTATTATCACAAAACCAAGGATATTTGCAGATTCCAAGGAAATTTTTTTAAGTGAGTACATTTATTAAAGAAAGTATGGAAGAAATTAACCAGAATGCGGTTTTCTTCAGGTGCTCAGTATGCGATTTCGTGTTCGAGGCGGACCCCAACTTTATCCCGATACCCTGCCCGCAGTGCGGAAGTGAAGCGACCGAGAGGACTTAGGTTACTGTATCATCTATTTGTAGGATATAGAAATTTTATTCAGGCATTTATCTATTATAGATATTTCTCCTATGGCCCACTTTTAAAACCAAGATGTGAAGTTTTTTGTTATCTATGTCCATAATCACCCTATAATCGCCTACACGTAACTTATAACCAGGATCTCCAACGAGCTTGGTTACATAAGCTTCCGGTCTGAGTCTAATCTTTTCCAATGCTGCAATTATTCGCTCTTGAAGGTTTGGTTCAATTTTTTTAAGTTGTATAAGGGCTTTATCTGAGAAAATTATCTCATAAGTCATAGTCCCAACTCTTTCTTAACCTCTGCTAATGTGTAGGACTTGCCTGCTTTTATTTCAGCACGTGCACTTGCTATCTCTTTTTTTGTTTGTTCACTCAGTTCTTGCGAGTCTTCCACTAAACCCCATATTACTGCCTCATAAGTTTCTTTTTCGAAGAGTTTCCTTTTAATAAGTTCTTTTTGCAGACCCTCACTTATCTGGATTGAAGTGACCATATTATATCGCCATAGTATACTATAGTTTGACATAGTATATGTGTTTTCCCCCGTCAATACCAAAA
This sequence comes from Candidatus Methanoperedentaceae archaeon, assembly GCA_014859785.1. GTDB lineage: Archaea > Halobacteriota > Methanosarcinia > Methanosarcinales > Methanoperedenaceae > Methanoperedens_A. Next base: position 12,047 of record JACUTP010000028.1, read on the forward strand.
TCAGAACTTTGTATAACTGTAATGTTTAATCTAAATTCCAAGAAGGTTTGGACACAGCAGAATGCACAGCCAGATGTGAGTATGTTATCTGACCCGAACTTTGTCTCGATACCGTGCCCCCCATGCGGGAGCGAGGCGACTGAGAGAACCTATTTGAACAAAAAAAGATTGTATATATTTATTAGCTAATACGGTTTTACTTTAATACTTGAGGAAGCTATTACACTATTTGTAGAACTATCAACAACTGTAACCACAACAACAGAACCTTCTTCTAATGTCCATTTTTTGTCTACAGTGTTGTTTTGTGGGGAAGCCGTCCCCATATATGTCCCATCTTTACCATATAGTGTAATAGTATTGCCAGCTATCCATCGTTTTCCATCAACAATCTCTCCAAGATTTATTCCAGATTCTTTGCCATAATTGCTTCCGGTTAAATCCATATATGTAACTCGTATATCTTGAGCCAAACCCGATGGCATACTTCCTTCCGCATACGCTCGCCCTTTTCCTGTGATGATAACTTTTATTTCCGTTTCTAATAAACTATCACCACCTTTGTGACTAAGTATAATGTAGTTCTTATAAAGTGTGCCAATATCTCCCCGCGCCTGTCTTATCACAATTTTTGCATCAGGTGCGTCAGAAGGTACTGTGTAAGCCAGCACGGACATGGCTATTGTTCCAATAAGGACAACTGTCAGCCCTGCCATCAGGATAACACCCATAACCGACGAAACGGCATGCTTACTTTCCATAAAGTTTTTCATAATATAGTAAAATTATGATTATAAGCTTAAATATTTCGATTTTGTCCTGAATAAACACAGATAATTCAATCAAATTTTCAAGACAAAAACATTCATCCGGTCAGGGAAAAACCATCTTATACCTGCAGCATCAGCTTTTTAATCTCAGCGCCAAGGGATTTGAGTATGGAATTACGCAATTCATTGGCTTCAGGACCTGTCCTCACCCTGGGGCGCGGAAGGTTAATCCCGAATATCTCCTTTACAGTGCCGGGACGCGCTGACATCACAACAACCCTGTCAGCAAGATAAACAGCCTCATCCACGCTGTGCGTAACGAAAAGCGCGCTTATGTGTTCCTTATCCCATATCCTGAGAAGTTCCTCCTGCATGATATTCCTTGTCTGGGCATCAAGCGCCCCGAACGGCTCATCCATGAGCAGGAGTTTCGGGTTATTGGCATACGCGCGGGCAATCCCCACTCTCTGCTTCATCCCGCCTGAAAGTTCATGGGGATAATGGTTCTCAAAACCTGTCAATCCCACAAGGTCAATATAATGCTGTGATAACTGCCTGACATCTTCCTTTTGCATTCCCTTAACCTCTGGCCCGAACTCGATATTGCCCCTGACGGTCCTCCACGGAAACAGGGCATACTCCTGGAACACGAACCCGCATTCCCTGTTTGCGCCGGTTATTTTCTTATTATCAAGGAATATCTCACCGTTTGAGGGCGTATCAAGCCCTGCTGCAAGGCGAAGCACGGTTGTCTTGCCGCAGCCGCTCGGACCAAGAAGGCACAAGAACTCACCCTCATTAACCTCAAGATTCACATCATTAACTGCAAACGAATTATTGAATTTCCGGGATACGCTTTTTAAGATTAATCTGCCCATTTTATGAACCTCTTCTGGAACAGGAGTATGCTGATATTCATGAAATACCCCACAACCCCGATTACTATCATACCGGCAACCATCTCGGCATAACGCCCGAGGTCGCCCATATTCCAGATAAAGTAGCCAAGCCCGACAGGGCTCCTTATAACCATTTCAGCAGCAACGATTGCCATCCACCCGACACCAAGCCCTATCCGCAATCCTGCAACGATTGAAGGCAGCGCCGACGGTATTACCACTTTCATGACAATTCCAGAGCCTGATGCGCCAAGTGTTTTTGCAGCATCAATAAGACGGGGGTCAGTCGATTTTACGCCGTAGATGGTATTCAGGATAATGGGGAACACCATTCCTATAAAAACAATAAAAATTGAGCCGCCTGAAACAAGGATGAAAATGGCAAGCGGTATCCATGCCATTGGCGGCATGTTCCTTACGATTTCGACCATCGGGTTAAGGATATTCCCGATAAGTTTTGAGTATCCCATCCCGATACCGAGCGGCACACCAACAGCAAACGCAAGTACACCGCCCTGTATGACTCGGATGAGGCTGGCTTCAACATGGTTTATGATGCCGTAAGTGAGTGCGGGCCCGTATATCCTTGTGAACATTGACCCGACAAGGGCGTTCCATGTTTCAACAGGGGTTGGAATATCCCGAAGACGCATGAAGGGTATATTGAAAATATCCTCTCTTGCCAGTACTATAAGGACATGCCATAAAAAAATAAAACCGACTATGGAAAAGATGTTTATAATCAACCCGTTTTTCCCTGAACCGAGTTTCATTAATAACTGACCTTTAATCCTTCTTTATCGGCAGCCATCAGGAACAGGACATGCTGGATTGTACCGGGTCCCGGATATCCGACAGTCTTGCCTCTTAAATCCCGAAGCGAGTTTATATTATTGGCAACCACAATTACCGAGCCTTCGTTATTCATTCCTGAAATGACGCCGACTTTTGTATCATCTATTGTAAAATCATTGCTGTTAATCCTGTGTATGATTACAGGTGGAATCCCGAGGCTTCCGATATCCACCGCTCCTGCCTTGAATCCTTTTTGCATCTGGAAAGCACCATTCTGGAACGGCGCGCCTTCTGCCAGTGTAATATTTATCCCGACATCATCGAACCATCCCTTTTTCCATCCTATATAGAACGGGAGTTCATGCACGTCATTTATAAGATAGCCGTATCGGATTGTTACGGTTTCCGGCAGGGCAAGCTCGGTGAGGGGCATGTCCTTATTCTGTATCGCCCAGTCAACATATTCTGTTGTTATAAGATCATTTGCATATTCCTCTGCCGTCTGGTATCCTGACTGTTTCCATTTATCAACATCAAAAATTCCAAAGTCCATTATTCGCCCGATAAAAGTCTGTGTACCTTCGATGTTGGGCATATAAACAAAATCGACATTATCAAGGCTCAGTTCAGCAGCGTCCCGGTTTGTCAATCCGCCAAATTCCATTGTAAAGCCAACAAGTTCCTCGTGGTCCGGATGGCTCCTGTTTTTTGCGGAGTTTATGTATTCCACAGACTTCATCTGGATAAGTGAGGCGCGATTCAGTATCTCATCAGCGTTTTCCGTGTCCTCATACCAGTCATTGTCGTATGCCACAACACAGCAGGGATGGTCTTCCCATATATCGCCAGAATCAAGCAATGATTTCCCGTATCCCTCTGTTATGGCAATTGAAGGCCAGGGTTCCCAGCCTACGAATCCTGCAATCTCGCCTGTACTTAAGCGCTGTACCATATCCTGTCCGCCCATTCTCACAAGATTTATGGGTGTGTCCTCTTCACCAGGCGCTTTTTCCGCTGCCTGCAGGCATCCCGGAACCAGCAAAGCCGCAAAAACAAGCAGTAAAATTTTCAACGAAGTATTCATAACCAATCCTTTCAACTAATTAATTACAGTTATCTGATAAACTAATATATTTATCTGTTTCCGTATTTTGTCCTTCAGTAACCCTGATGTATTAATAACTCCCATGTTATATACTATTGTGACAGAGGAATATTAATGACATCTGATGAACTAATACAGGCAGCGATAGAATCTGATGAAGCTTTCACCAGGGAATTTTCAAGGGTAATCAAGGAAGAACTGCGCATGACTGCGGCAGAGTTCAGCGAAAAGGCAGGCATTCCTGCAAGCACGCTCTACAAACTTCTGTCAGGTCACAGGGAGCCGAATATCAAAACTCTTCGTGAAATCGTCAGGGCATTGAGGAAAATGGAAGG
>JACUTP010000216.1 GCA_014859785.1 Candidatus Methanoperedentaceae archaeon
ACCCCGATACTTTTCATATTCCTGAGACAAAATGGGGAGGAGCAAAGTCATTTTTCTCAAGGGAAGGATTATTCCTTCTTAAAATGAGCGGAGTGGGAGATGCTTTCATGTCAAGTTTCGGCGCAATCCATGAGGTTAAGCTAAACGGTGAATCAATTATAATAGACACTGGTCACATGGTGGCATTTGCAAAAGGGCTGGATTACAGTGTTAAGAGGGTCGGGGGGCTTACACCGTTTTTACCGAAGAGCAGGGAATAGCGGGATGGACTCACTTCTTCCCGGTTCTTAACCTTTCAACCTCTTGCTTAGAAGTAATCCTCAGAACAAAACTCCCGTGGCACGGCTTAACATATGTAAGTATTACGTCATCATTCTCCACAGCTACCGGAATAGGGGGAATCCCGATAAGGAAACTGTCAAATATTTTATACCCGGCAGGAACATAATACACTTCCCTGAAATTTTCCTTGATAAAATCAGCACACTCCTTAAATCCGCTGCTGGGAAGAAGTATCTCATAATTCATTTCGTCAATGCAGCCCATGACCCCACCTCCCGTATTTTTGCCCGAAGCGGCGTGAAATTATGTGACGCTCTTGCAGCAACCACAACCGAATCCCTGCATGCATTAACAAGCGGTTCGATATTTTTCCCGAAAATAACAGCAACGGTCTTTGCTTTTGAAAGGGAGCGCAATGTTTCAAGGTACACGATACCGCTATCATTATGGATGAACACAAAACACAGGTCATAATCCGTCTTATGTTCGGCAATGTCGGCAATACAGCGGTCAATATCAGTCATTTTAGTGACATAATGCTTTTCAGGGTCACAGCCCCTGACAAGACTGAGCGCAGCCTTATTGCCTGCCGCAGTTACTTCAATTCCTTCAAGTTTCAGCTTACTGGCAATATCCAGGACAGCAGGTGTCTGCACAGGCATCTGCGGGCATCCCATAAAAAGAAGTGCTTTCAAACCATACTCCTTTCCCTCTTTTTCTTATGATATTCGATACGCTGGCTAAGGACACACGCACCGCCCCTTATCCCGCCAATCGGGTTTTTAGGGGTACCCATTGAGTTCATGCAGCGCGCCATGACAGCAGCACCCCTCGCAAGCCCGTCGTCCACGAAAACCACGTGTTCCCCCGGGTTATCATATATCCCGAGTTTATTTATTTCGTTTAATACCAGGTGCGGTTTGCAGCCTGTGATAGCAGCCCTGCCTGTTAACCCGATGGTTGTTTTTTCAGAAACCAGCTTCTTATCAAAAGCCAGCTTAACAAGACGCATAACCATCCTTGCAGAAACAAGGTCAAGTGTTGCAAACATTGTCTTAAGGCCATGTTTTGAATAAATTTGCGCACCGAGCTCTGTTAACTCGCCCATCCTGCTCCCGTTATCGCCAACATCACAGCCAAGCAGGGTCACTCCGATATCCCCCGCAGCTTCAGGGTTCACTGGCACGCTTCCATATTTGTCAACATTGCCAGGCACGGTTTCTATTGAGATCAATTCATGTACCTGTTTTGTATAGCTTTCTATCACCCCGGACTTTGTAAGCCATATCCTGCGCTCTTTCCCCTTACTGAACAAATCAAGAGCCGCCCCGAATCTCTGGTCTACAAGTCCTGTGCCTTTTATAATAGCATCGGGTATGGCACCTGCATAACCGCAGAGGTTGCCGATAGTCCTTGCATACGGGATAGCCTCGTCTGTGATGCGCCCTTTCAACGTAGTCCCGAAATCCATGGAAAATACAGGATTCCTGAAATCAACACCCGCCCATTTTGCCCCTTCCTTGATGCCTGCTGTTGAAAGCTCACCTTCCATCTCGTTGGCTACTATTTCAACACCCGTGGAGCCAATCGGGGGAAGCACTCCACCCACAGCACCACTGAAGGTAACTTTATCAATAAGTGTATGCTGCCTGAACTTGACTGGTACGTTATCCATTGACATGGCAGGAACCATTTTTTTGGGGGGAACTCCTGCAAGAAGACAGCCGTCTGCAAGTGCTTTGATGAACTCGCCTACCTCATGCGGGGATGAGAATCCTGCTACAACACCTGTTGACCTGACAGCAAAATCAAGGTCACTTTTTATATCAAGGTTTACCTGCTTATGAGCTTCAAGCAGCGTGTTCCTGACAAGTTCGGCAATTGATTCCCTTGTTAGTGATACACCGCTTAAGGTAGTGCCGAAAATACGCTCATCGGGTTTGGGTTTCCTGACATCCCGTGTCATTTTAACAATCTTGTTTACAAGCCACGCCCGTCCGTCTTTCATATCGGTTGCTGTCAGGATGCACTTGGTGGTTGTGTTTCCGACCTCGATGGAGGCGACAAGGAAATAAGGCACAATTTCTGCCAGCTTGTAGTGGTCTGCTTTTAGCTTGACAGGGCTGATTTGTAAACTCTCGGCTATTCTTGGTTTTTTGCCAAACAGGCATCCGAGTATTAATTTCGCAGGGTTTGCCATTGGTGCTCCAGTGTTTCTTAAGGTCTGTATAAGCATAAAAAGAATGGGTTTGGATGGCTTTGGGACTTTTTAAATATATAATCTATTTTTTAATT
>JACUTP010000217.1 GCA_014859785.1 Candidatus Methanoperedentaceae archaeon
TATCATCAGTACTATGCCGTCAACCGGGCAGTAGAATCGACACTCAGGGCATCAGATTATGCTGCGGTGAAAGATTGGCAAAATTTCGGTCTGCATCATGACCCTCCAGAAAGTTATGACCTGCCCGGCGTGATAAAACAACCAGCAGGGGATAGGAAAGGAGGTGTGGTCTGGCACACGCAGGGAAGCGGCAAGTCCCTGTCCATGGTCTTTTACACCGGTAAAATCGTCCTTGCAATGGATAACCCCACAATAGTAGTAATCACCGACAGAAACGACCTGGACGACCAGCTTTTTGATACCTTTGCCGCTTCAAAACAGCTTCTCAGGCAGGATCCGGTTCAGGCGCAAAGCAGGGAGCATTTGAAAGAGCTGCTGAATGTCGCATCCGGAGGAGTGGTATTTACCACAATCCAGAAATTCCAGCCAGAAGTTGGAAATGTTTATCCGATGCTTTCTGACCGAAGAAACATTATCGTGATAGCTGACGAAGCCCACAGGACGCAGTATGGCTTCAGGGCAAAAACCATCGATGCAAAAGATGAGCACGGAAACGTAATCGGGAAAAAGATCGTTTATGGTTTTGCAAAATACACCCGCGACGCCCTTCCCAACGCAACCTATCTTGGCTTTACCGGCACACCTATCGAAAAAACAGACGTGAACACGCCTGCGGTGTTTGGCAATTATGTCGATGTTTACGACATTTCCCAGGCAGTCGAGGACGGCGCCACGGTAAAAATATATTACGAGAGCAGGCTGGCAAAAATCGCTCTCAGCGAAGAAGGTAAAAAACTTGTCGCTGAACTGGATATGGAATTGGAGGAAGAAGACCTTGCAGAGGCACAAAAAGCAAAGCTGAAATGGACGCAGCTGGAAGCCCTCATCGGCAGCGAGGACAGGATAAGGCAGATAGCGCAGGACATCATAACCCATTTTGGGCAAAGAGAAGAAGTATTTGAAGGCAAGGGAATGATCGTGACAATGTCAAGAAGGATTGCCGCAGACCTGTATGACGAGATTACTAAAATAAAACCGCAATGGCATAATAATGACCTCAAAAAGGGTGTCATCAAAGTAGTAATGACCTCTGCATCTTCAGATGGTGCAAATATCTCAAAACATCATACCACCAAAGAACAGAGACGAGTCCTGGCAGAAAGAATGAAAGACCCGGAAGATGAATTAAAATTAGTGATTGTGCGGGATATGTGGCTTACAGGTTTTGATGTTCCATGTTTGCACACCATGTATATTGATAAAACCATGAAAGGTCATACCCTTATGCAGGCAATTGCACGGGTGAACAGGGTCTATAAAGATAAGCCAGGTGGTTTAATTGTTGATTACCTCGGAATTGCATCCGATCTGAAAGAAGCTTTATCATTCTATTCTGACAGCGGAGGAAAAGGCGATCCTGCCGTTCTCCAGGAAAAAGCTGTTCAGCTGATGCTTGAGAAATTGGAAGTTGTTTCGCAGATGTTTCATGGATTTTCCCGGGAACATTACTTTACTGCTGACACCTCAACAAAGCTATCATTAATACTGGCTGCGGAAGAACATATCCTTGGCATCGAAAATGGTAAAAAACGGTATATTGATGAAGTGACAGCGTTATCAAGAGCATTTTCTATTGCCATTCCGCACAATGATGCGTTGGATGTTAAGGATGAAGTTTCTTTCTACCAGGCGGTAAAAGCCAGGCTGGTGAAGTTTGACAGTACGGGAACAGGTAAAACCGACGAAGAAATTGAAACCGCAATCCGGCAGGTCATAGATAAAGCCCTCGTATCAGAACAGGTAATAGATATTTTCGGTGCTGCTGGAATTAAGAAACCCGATATTTCCATTTTATCAGATGAATTCCTTCTTGAAGTTCAGAACATGGAGCATAAGAATATCGCTCTTGAAGTCCTGAAAAAGCTTCTCAACGATGAAATAAAGGCGAGGTTGAAAAAGAATCTTGTCCAGAGCAGGTCATTGATGGAAATGCTGGAAGATTCAATCAAGAGGTATCACAATAAGGTCATTACTGCGGCTGAAGTGATTGAAGAACTGATTGAACTCAGTAAAGAGATAAAGAGTATGGACAAAGAGCCACAGGAGATGGATTTGTCCGAATTTGAATACGCTTTTTATACAGCAATCGCAGATAATGAGAGTGCAAGAGAACTGATGCAAAAAGAAAAGTTAAGGGAATTAGCTGTTGTTCTATTTGAGAAGGTAAAACAAAACGCATCCATAGACTGGACAATAAAAGAAAGCGTCAGGGCGAAATTAAAAGTAATTGTAAAACGGACTTTACGGCAATATGGTTATCCGCCTGATATGCAGGCACTTGCGACTGAAACCGTGCTCAAACAGGCGGAATTGATTGCTGATGAATTAACACGCAAGGTATGAGGATGATAAGACGGCACCTGATTATAATAATATGGTGAGGGGGGAATTTTTAAAATCACCTGGCATTGAGTGATTAAGAACATAATTAAGAAAAATCAGTCTTTTTGACGGCTAAAACAACGGGTTTATGATGCTATAGAAAAGCGACTTTATGCATATAA
>JACUTP010000218.1 GCA_014859785.1 Candidatus Methanoperedentaceae archaeon
CCCCTGAACAAATGTTAAACTTAATGCACTCTCAAAATTGACTGGCGATCTCCGTTACATCACGTATATTTTTTTTTGGTTTTATCTGTGCCCGGATTCAAGCATCAAGATGATTATTCTGGTTCAAGATTTTCAAGGATTCACGAAACACTTTTCATCTTTAGTCACAAACCCCCGATCTCACACCCCCACATCCATCTCCTCATCCGCCCTCACCTCAGCCACCCCATGCTTCTCCTCATACTTCCTCTGCGCAGCCCACAGCGCAGGCGCATCCTTGCTCCTCCCCCTGGCATCGCTCGTCAGCCTCTTCCTTATCCTCACCAGGGTCGGCGTATTTATCGCAACCCCTGAGATTATCGCCTGACCTTTCGCAAGTGAAGGAAGCTCTGATATCAGCTCCCTGCTTGCGCTCTCGATACTCTGGGCTATCTGCTGCTGGTCTGTCGGGTTGATTATCCTCATAGTTATCTGGGTCATGCACTGCGAAAGCGAATCCGCATCCAGCTTGCTCGGTCTCTGGGAGACAAGACACACCCCCACCCCGAACTTCCTGCCTTCTGAGAGTATCGTTTTAAGGATATTCTTTGACTTAGCCTCCCCGCTGTGCGGCGCGAACCTGTGCGCCTCCTCGATTATCACGAAAACGGGGTAGGGAAGGAACTTATCCACATGCGTCTCGTCGTATCGGTTGTTCTCCGTGCCCTCGCGCGCATCGAACAGCCGCCGCAGCATGACCGATGCGATAAGCTGCTGGAAGGTCTCCTCGATACCCGAAACGTTCATAATCGTGAGCTGTCCAATTTTAAAATAATCAGCAAGCGGGATGGTCTGGAAATCATCGAATATCGAGCCGTACATTTTCCCGAATCTCCATTTAATGCCCTCGATTGTGGACTCGTTCGTTGAATCCCGCAGCGCCTCTATTTCTTGCTTGAGTTCGTTGCGCGTGAACTTTTTCTTGCTGTTGTTCTTGAGGTTGTGATACGCAGACCGAAAGAGCGTCTTCATCTTATCCGACATGGTGCCGTTATCCATTATGCTTACAAAATCGCTGAACAGAAGGTCGCTGATGCGGATCTTTATGCTCTCAGGTTTGACTGTCCTGACCCTGGGGCGATACGATGGAGTGATGAAATCCGGCATGTTCTGCACTTCATCAAGGGATGAATATTCACCGTGCGGGTCAAATACAAGGACAGGAGCCATGTTATATGGTCTCAGCAATTCTTCGACCAGCACCCCCACGGTATATGATTTTCCCGCACCAGTCGAGGCGATAACAGACACATGCTGGCTCACGATATCCCGGACAGACAATACGACGCCCGTATCCGCGCCCAGGACGTTTCCCAGGAATGCGGAACCTTCCGCGCCTTTATTGATCTTGCTGATGTCTTTTAGCACCTCTTCGCCGGCGCGCTCAATTTTAATCCCGCATGCTGGATTAATACGGGGATTTACGAACTCACCCATTGATGCATCAAAATAACCGATTACTGAAGACGCATAGGAATAATATTTGTACTCCTCAGGGTCAAGACCGTAGAATTCCGATACCTCATCAGCATCAAGCTCCATATCCATGAGGAACTCCTGAGGATAATGGTTAAGGGGCTGCGCGTGTCCCACCCTGCACAGAATATTTTTCCCTGCATCGTTGTAGCACACGAACATTCCAGCAGGCAGGCGCTCATATGAGATAAAAGTAAACCCTTCTTCATCTGAATTACTTACTGTACCGAGCATTTAATTCCTCCTCAGGTGTTTCTTAACAAGCTTCATCATTGGCATGCATTCCTGGCACACGGATTCAACCTGCTCTGCTATACACAGGAGCAGCTTATTATCCAGTGCATCCCTGTTTGTATGAAAATACGCGGCGCTGGGTTTACCGTTCCTGGTATGGAATTCCCGCATTTCATCCGGGCCCAACAGTTCGAGCTTATCCCTGATATCAGGCGGGGAATCTATATCGTACCTCACAATTCCGTTTCTGATAGTACCGAGCCCATAAATAACGTAATAGCTGTTCCTGAAATCCTCGTTAAACGGGGCATACTTTGGCTGCTTGTCTGGCTCGATATACGGAATAAGCTCCTCGCGTATGGTGTGGGTGATGTTCTTTATCACACCAACGATTGTCTCATCAGCTTTTTCTATTTTCACCATTCTGCCGATGCGTTCTTTCTGCGCATCCGGCGGAATTTTCACAAGATACGTATTCGCACCCTCGACCCTGATTATGTCTCCTATTACCATGTTACCAACTCATCTGTGATACTTTTTATTACTGCTGATTTGAAAACACAGGAGTGCACCAGCATGAATAGGAAATATGTTAAAATAATATGAAACTCAAACTTTTGCAGATTCCAGTATGGAAAGCCGCTTTTTTATATCTGATAGTTCTATTGTGATTGCATTCATCCTTTTCTGTGCATCTGTGTCATGTTTTACCATATTATTTGAGAGCTCATTAAAATTTTGGTTTGTTTCATTTTTGAAATCTTTTAGAATAGACGTGTTATCATCCATTTTCTCAATCATTA
>JACUTP010000219.1 GCA_014859785.1 Candidatus Methanoperedentaceae archaeon
CACGACTCTCATATGGCGGTTTAATCGGTGGCAGTTCTATTAAAGATTGTGTAAATAAAACACAAAAAGGATAGTAAAACTATCCAAAAAATTCCTGGTTATTAAACAATGAAACACCTGGTGGTAAGCTCTGAAATGGGTATACCTTCACCGCCTCCGACTTCTGGGCAGGTGTATCCGTATGGATGGTAAGTTCCGAAGTGAGTACAACCTTAAGTAAAATGGAGTATTCAAAGTTGACACGGACATTAAAAGAGACTGCTATAACTACGAATCCATTCGTAGTTTAAGAAAATCTTTTATAAGTTCAACACGTAGATGATTGTCACATAAGATATATATAGCACCATTTGGGTATATATATCTGGAGGAAAACTATGAATAAATATATAAGTGGTATCGTAACTGCATTGCTTATCCTGGGCATGGTTTCAGGAATCGTGGCAGGGAACGTACCCGTACCTATTATGGAACCGGTTGTAGTTGTTGAAGGGATGCAAAGCGTTCCCGCCATGTCTGTAGGAGAAATGCAGACAGGTAACTTCACAAAACTTGAAATCTCACCCCGCTACGGTAATTTAAGGTTGCAGCCCGGGGAAAACAAGGAAATAACCGTAACCATTAAGAACAAGGAGAATAAGGCGGTCAGTGTAAAATCCAATATCGTGGCACCCCCCTACAGCGAGTATATACTGGAAAAAGAGTGGATAACAGTAACACCGGATAGCGCAGAACTACCTGCCGGAGAAAGCCGGAAGTTTACAATCAAAGCAACCATACCAGAGGACGCAACCGCTGGATATTATAACGCCCAGGTTGCCTTTACAGATGAGGTTATACCAACCCCCTACCCCCAACCATTTCCCAACTATATTCATCAATTCAGCCTTTCAATTGACTTATGGGCTCCACCGGTTCTCCAGATAATGACGCCATATATCAGTGACCAGTTAGAAGCCGGGAAAGAATACGATTATGAGATAAAAATCAAGAACACGGGAGACACTGCTAAGAGCATAAATCCTAAAATAGGAAATGATGGAATGTATTACGGGCCTTTTGGTTCTATGACAGCCGCTTTTAATGATGATGCAATTACCATTACTTCACCCCAGAGTATTCCCGCAGGTGCTACCGTGGCTGTTAAAGTCCATGTAAAAGTGCCTTCCGATTCAAAAGGCAGGTACAACGGTGTGATAGAACTTGGATTGGATGATCCTTCTATTAACAGGTTCGGACAGGGGGGTGTGCAACTTAACTTCAATATCTGGAAGCAGCCAACTGAACCTTTTGTCAAGAGCTTCACCATGGAAAAGGATGCGCCCATCACAATAGAGATAAGTTCAAACTATTTCGGCGATATTTACAGGCTTGCAATGCTTGCAGGTGGACAGGGGACAAAGAATACAAAAGAACCTTCTTTTGAAACATCCCTTAAAGATTCTTCAGGAAATGTTGAACTTAATATCACAAAAACCGTAATTAAAGGAACCGTGAGCATGGGAGGCGAAATACCGCCATGGGAAATCGAGAGTTCGGGAATTTACCAGCAAATGGGGACACAGTATCTGGAAACATATACCGTCAATGGTCATGCCGGCGAATGGGAACTGAGCGTCCTGCCCAGTAACACTGAGACGTTTGAATATACCATAACAATTGGAGAGTAATCCTCTTCATTTCTTTTTTTGGTGATGAGGAAAAAAGGCGCAGCAACCAGAGTGGAATATTAGAGGGTGATATGAATACAAAAACAACAGTTGTTATCGGATTGCTTATACTCGTGCTTGGCGTTGGGCTTAGCTTAAGCAGCAGGGATTCTGGCGCAAATCCAACATGGGTGCACGAAGTAAACTGGCATGATAAGCCTGATAATGCTGAAAAGATAGAAGCTCTTCTGTGGGATGAGATAAACCCCTATAGAACCGAGTATGAAGTTGTAAATATAAGCGCCAGCAGCGAAGGAGAAAGGGTGCGCCTTAAGGTAATAGCAGTCACGAAAGACGCAGGGTACCCGGACATATATGATTTTGTATATGATGGAGAGGGGTTATTGCTAACAGGCTACCTTCTTGAGGCAATACCTCAGGCATACAGTAATGAGGTAATAGGCATTGCACTTTCAAACCAGGAAGTAGCGGCATCAGTTACTGGTGTTCCGACTGTAAGGCGCATACTGCCTGGTACATCTGAGAAATTCTATGCACCAAAAACACTGCTTAGTGTTACATGGGATGGGGTTTCTGCACTTGTTGATCTTGAGGATGGAAAGGTGGTGCAGGTTTGGAGGGCGGGAGCAGAAGGGGCTGTGGCTAATGTTAATGTCCACTGACCTCCTGGGGTAATATTTTAATAAATAGAGATTAATTGACCTGAAAAATAATTTCTATAAATCGTCTGCAATAGAAAGCGTGTTCATTCTTTTCCGGGATACGTCACCCCAGAAGAATTTGAATTGCTAAATATAACCTTACGAAGAAGGTCAACATATCCAAAACCTTTATATTCCA
>JACUTP010000029.1 GCA_014859785.1 Candidatus Methanoperedentaceae archaeon
GGGATTTCCACACATTAATTCAGGTTACATATTTATTTGAACCTTACTTCAATTCCAATATATTTATAGTGACAATAATTCCTGATGAGATAAAGCCGAAATTTTCACCAAACGTTCCTGAAAAGGAAGAAGATATTAAGAGTCCGCGTGTCGAGAGAAAGAAAAATGGTCTAAAACTGCAAAAAAACCTCGTATAAAAGATAGATCGGACAGAAGTCAAGTATGTTGATAAGAGTATTCTTCCTCCCGATGCCGAACATAAAGGTTATAGAACCGTGATAGTTCTGTTTTCCATCTGAAGAACGATTTGATGAACTTCCGGTAATTGTAGTTGTCCTTGTTTCTGTCAATTCATCCACATCCTTACCTGTTCGTTTGACTACTTGTATTGCTATTCCCACGGTATTCGCAATTTTTTACAAATAAGTATTTAAAGCTTTAAATACCCTATATAAAGGGAGAACATTATGTCCAAAGCTGAAGAGTCAATAAAAACGATTAAGATTGAAAACGTTGTAGCATCGACAGGAATCGGAGTTAAGCTTGACCTTAATGAGGTTATCAGGATTCTTGACGGTGCGGATTATAACAAGGAACGGTTTCCCGGGGTGGTTTACAGGACAGCAAACCCGAAAACGGCAGCACTCATTTTCGGAAGCGGGAAGATTGTATGCACTGGCGCCAAGAGTATTTCGGATGTGCATACAGGTCTTTCAAAGGTCTTTGAAAAGCTGAGGCAGCTTGACATCGTTATCGAGGAAAATCCTGAGGTTAAAATCCAGAATATAGTTGCTTCTGCTGACCTTAAAACCGTTCTGAACCTGAACGCTATTGCTATCGGTCTGGGGCTTGAGAATATCGAGTACGAGCCCGAGCAGTTCCCTGGTCTTGTGTACAGGCTTGATGTGCCTAAAGTTGTAATGCTGCTGTTTGGTTCGGGTAAGCTTGTGGTAACCGGCGGAAAGAAGCCTGAGGATGCCGAGGCTGCTGTTGAGAAGATTGTCGAGGAACTTGACGGTCTGGGGCTGCTGTAAGCCCCATTTTTTTATTTTTTTTTTAGATAATTACCGTGTTTGCCAATTCGATTATATATTCCCGTATCTTCAAAGAAGGCATAGGGAGAAAGTATTCTTATCCAGGACACAGGGTATTATCCAATCCGGGATAAGCCATTCATCTTTTCACATATGTGAAAATCTTTACCATGTGTATTGCATAAATTATTTATAGAACCACAAACACTTAGAATCATCATTACGTTTGGAGGTAATTGATTATGGCAGGACAATTAGCAGGACAGCCAATTATTATTAATGATGAAGATAAAACGAGAACTACCGGAAGGGAAGCCCTCGGGTATAATATCACCGCAGCAAATGCAATAGCAAAAGCAGTTAAGACCACGCTCGGTCCGAAAGGCATGGATAAAATGCTTGTGAACCAGGTGGGGGATATGGTAATTAGCAATGACGGTGCAACCATCCTGCGCCAGCTTGATATTAAGCATCCTGCTGCAAAAATGATGGTCGAAATAGCCCGTACGCAGGAAGATAAAGCAGGAGACGGCACCACAAGTGCGGTTGTTCTTGCAGGAGAACTCTTGAACAAAGCCCTGAAAATGGTTGAGCAGGGTATTCATCCCACAACAATAACCAGGGGATACAGTCTTGCTTCTGTGAAAGCTCTTGAAATCCTTGACGGAATGACTATTAATACATCAGAAGAACACCTTGAAAACATAGCAAGGACAGCATTGACAGGAAAAAGTGCAGACCTTGCCCTTGAACCGCTTGTCCAGGTTTGCGTACAAACTGCAAAGGCGATAAAAGAAGGGGATAAGGTAAACATAAAAGAAAATATTAACATCATCCACCAGCGCGGCGGGAGCCTGAAGGATATTAAATTCGTCCACGGTCTGGTGCTGGATAAGGTAAGGATTCACAAGAACATGCCAAAAAAAGTTGAGAACGCAAAAATTGCAGTTCTTGATGTTGGTATTGAGGTTAAGAAAACCCAGCTTGATTCGAAAATCAACATCACGTCACCCGAACTCTTAAAAGAAGCAAGGCTAGAAGAGAGTAAGCTTGTTGAAGAAAAGGTGGAAGCCCTTGCTAAAAGCGGTGCAAATGTGGTGTTTACTGAGAAGGGTATTGATGATATTGCAATGCATTACCTTGCAAAAAAGCGCATTTACGTCTTGAGGAGATGTAAAGAAGAAGAGATTAAAAAGATTGTTAAAGCAACCGGTGCACGCGTGGTTTCTAAACTTGACGAAATCGAGGAAAGAGATATCGGGAAAGCCGAAGTTGTTGAGGAACGCGGTATCGGGAATTACAAGATGACATACATCGAAGGATGTAAAAACCCGAAAGCCGTATCCATTCTGATTTACAGCGGTACCGAACAGGTTGCTGATGAAATCGAACGCGCACTTGATGATGCCCTGCGTGTAGTTGGCGTGGTAATTGAAGATGGCAGGATTGTTCCCGGAGGAGGGGCGCCGGAAATAGAGATGTCACAGAAACTCCGGGCTTATGCAACAACAGTAGGTGGGAAGGAACAGGTTGCAATAATGGCTTATTCTGATGCCCTTGAAGAGATTCCAAAAGGCATTGCGGAAAACGCAGGTCTTAATGCCATAGACGCTATTGTTGAACTCAGGAATGAGCACAGCAAGGGTGTGGTTACGGCAGGATTGGATATTTTCACAGGCAAATCCATAGATATGGTCACAGCAGGTATTGTGGAGCCGCTCCGTGTAAAGACGCAGGAAATCAAATCCGCAACAGACGCTGCAAACATGATACTCCGTGTTGATGATGTCCTTATGGCAGAAGAAACCGGTATGATGGATGTCAAGCCAGAACACACCGCGGATTATTATGACGGGATACAGGCGCCTGACGTCGGGGATGACTTTTAATAGGATAATGCGTAAATAATATTATATCCGCTAAGGGTTGGTATTAATGTGTAAGCTTTATATAAATGGATTCGGAAATAATGGATTTAATAACGGGAGAGTTGTTGGATATTGAAGAAAAATAAAGTTGAAGACGAAAAAGTACAGGATGAAGGAACCGATGAAGAAATAATTGAAGAATCGGGTGAAGACGCAAAAGATAATCTGGCAGGTGAAATAGAATCACTGAAAAAACAGCTTGATGACGAAAAAGACAGGTATATCCGTCTGGCTGCCGAATTTGATAATTTCAGGAAAAGAAGCCAGAATGAAAAAGAGAAGTATATAAAATACGCTAACGAACAGCTTATACTGGAACTGCTTAATGTATGGGAAAGCCTTGGCAGGGGACTTGAAAATGCCAGGGAATCAAATAATAAGGATAAGCTAATTGAAGGAATGGAACTTGTACATAAACAGTTCCGGGATGTTCTCGAAAAGAACGGCCTTAGCACGATTAAAGCAGTGGGTGAAAAATTCGACCCGTACAGGCACGAGGCTGTGATGATTACACAGACCGATGAGTGCGAGGAAGATACCGTTCTTGAAGAGTTCACAAAAGGTTACATGCTGAATAACAATGTAATTCGTTATTCCAAAGTCAGGGTATCTAAAAACAAGGAAGAATAGAATAAAAGATAAACCAGGTGAAAATAATGGCAAAGATAATTGGAATCGATTTAGGTACAAGCAATTCAGCAGCTGCTGTAATGCAGGGCGACAGACCTGTTATTATACAGGCTGCTGAAGGCACTTCAGTTGGTGGTAAAGCATTTCCGTCATATGTAGCATTCACGAAAGACGGGGAAAAACTGGTCGGTGAGCCTGCAAGAAGACAGGCAGTTACAAACCCGGAAGGTACTGTTACAGCTTTTAAGAGAAAGATGGGGTCGGATTTCAAGTATAAACTGCGTGATAAGGAATACCGCCCGCAGGAACTTTCGGCTTTTATCCTTCAGAAGATTAAGAAGGATTCTGAGGCTTTCCTTGGTGAAAAAGTCGAAAAGGCGGTGATTACCGTACCTGCTTATTTTAATGATAACCAGAGACAGGCGACCAAGGATGCCGGGGAGATTGCAGGTCTTGAGGTTGTGAGGATTATAAACGAACCTACGGCAGCCTCGCTTGCTTACGGTCTTGATAAGGAAGGCGACCATAAGATTATGGTTTTCGACCTTGGAGGCGGCACGCTTGATGTAACGATTATGGAACTCGGAGGCGGGGTATTCGAAGTGAAATCCACATCAGGAGATACCGAACTTGGCGGCACTGATATGGATAACAGGATTGTGGATTACATCGCTGAGGAGTTTAAGAAAGAGCACGGTATTGACCTCAGGCAGGACAAAGTTGCGAACCAGAGGCTCAGGGATGCTGCTGAAAAGGCAAAAATCGAGCTTTCCACAACACTTACCACTGATATCAACCAGCCGTTTATCACTGCGGATGCAGGTGGTCCGAAACACCTGACCATGACACTTACAAGATCTAAACTTGAGGATATAATCAGGGACGTAATAGACAGGTGCAGGGCGCCGATGGAAAATGCAATGAAGGATGCAAAACTCCAGAAAAGTGACATTTCCAAAATTATAATGGTTGGCGGACCTACACGCATGCCGATTGTCCAGAAATTTGTTGAGGATTATGTGGGCAAACCCGTGGAACGGGGTGTTGACCCTATGGAATGTGTCGCTATGGGCGCTGCTATCCAGGCAGGCGTGCTGTCAGGCGAGGTTAAGGATATCCTGCTTCTTGATGTAACACCGCTTACGCTTGGAATCGAAACCCTCGGCAATGTCATGACAAAACTCATTGACCGCAACACCACCATCCCGACAAGGAAGAGCCAGATATTCTCCACTGCTGCTGACAACCAGACAACTGTTGAAATCCACGTTTTACAGGGCGAGAGGGCTATGGCGTATGATAATATTACCCTTGGCAGGTTCAACCTTGTGGGCATTCCTCCAGCAATGCGCGGGATACCCCAGATAGAGGTTACTTTCGATATTGATGCAAACGGCATCCTCCATGTTTCTGCCAGGGACCTTGGCACAGGAAAAGAGCAGAAAATGACCATAACAGCACCTCTTAAAATGAACAAGGACGAAATCGACCGGAAGATGAAAGAGGCTGAACAATACGAGGAAGAGGACAGGAAGAAGCGGGAAAAAGTCGAACTCCATAACCAGGCTGACACCCTTATTTACAGCACGGAAAATACCATTAAGGAACTTGGTGACAAGGTCACGGAAGACCATAAGGTAAAAGTGAATGCCGCTGTTGAGAAAACAAGAGAAGCCTTAAAGAGCGACGACGTTTCACGGATAAAAGCTGCCATCGAGGAACTCACAAAGGAGATGCAGGCAGTAAGTGCTGTCCTTTACCAG
Source organism: Candidatus Methanoperedentaceae archaeon (assembly GCA_014859785.1). Lineage (GTDB taxonomy): Archaea > Halobacteriota > Methanosarcinia > Methanosarcinales > Methanoperedenaceae > Methanoperedens_A. Next base: position 5,356 of record JACUTP010000029.1, read on the forward strand.
CAGGCTCAAACTGAACAGCAGGCAAAAGAGCAAGCAGGACAGCAGGAAGAGGGGGCAGCAGGAGAGGAAAAGAAGGAAGAAGACGTTACAGATGCGGAATTCAAGGTAGTTGATGAGGACAAGAAATAACCGTATCATTAATTCTGTGAGCCTGCGTGCTTTCATACGGTTTTTCGCAGGCTCATTTTAGTTTTTCTTGCTTCCTGGCAATATAATTATGGCTACAAAACGCGATTATTACGAAATACTCGGGGTTGATAAAAAAGCATCAGCTGACGAAATCAAGAAAGAATACCGAAAACTGGCGATGAAGTATCACCCTGATAAGAACAATTCCCCTGATGCAGAGGAGAAGTTCAAGGAAATCTCGGAAGCTTATGCTGTACTCTCTGACCAGAACAAGCGACAGCAGTACGACCAGTTCGGTCATGCAGGGATTGACCAGAGATATTCGCAGGAAGATATTTTCAGGAGTGTAAATTTCGAGGATATTTTCGGGGATATGGGCTCTGGAGGGTTTGGGAGGGGAGGAAGTATTTTTGATGTTATCTTTGGCGGCAGAGGGCGACGCGGGGGACCGCAGCGCGGCTCAGATCTTTTATCAGAACTTACCATTAATTTTGAGGATGCGGTATTCGGGAAGAGTGTTAATATCGAAGTTCCAAGGTCGGAGACCTGTGATGTTTGTAAGGGAAGCGGGGCAAAACCCGGAACGTCGCCAAAATCCTGCTCCACATGCGGGGGAAGCGGACAGGTCAGCAGGACACAAAACACACCTTTTGGCAGGTTCATGACAACTTCAACATGCAGTACCTGCAGGGGCGAGGGGAAGGTAATTGATACGCCGTGTACAGCTTGCCATGGCTCAGGTTCCGTGCATAAAAAACGTAAAATCGAGGTTAAAATTCCGCCAGGTGTGGATACAGGTTCAAGGCTTCGGATTGCAGGAGAAGGTGAATCAGGCACCAGAGGAGGACCTCCCGGTGACCTGTTTGTTGATATTTATGTAAGACCCCATAAGATTTTCACCCGGCACGGGAATGATATCCTGATGGAAGCAACCATCAGCTTCGCACAGGCTGCCCTTGGGGATGAGATTGAGGTTCCGACCCTTAACGGGAATGTTATGATGAAAATCCCGGCAGGCACACAGAACGGCAGGGTGTTCAGGCTTAAGGGTAAGGGTGTTGCCGGACTTCATACGTCTGGAAAGGGAGACCAGCACGTAAAAATAAGGGTTGATGTTCCTACTAAACTTAACGATAAGCAGAAGGAACTGCTTCGGGAGTTTGCAGAAGCAAGCGGTGATAATATCAGGAGTAAGGGAATTTTTGAGAAGATAAAGGATAAGATTTGAAGGGACTTGTGTTATTTCTTGAAATCTAATACTCGTACCTTGCAGCTATAGGCATCCTTCGCCCGAAACCAAAAGCCTTCGTGGTTACCTTCAAGCCGGGCGGAGCCTGTCTTCTCTTGAATTCACTCCTGTCCACAGCCCGCACCACCCACCTAACCGTGTCAGGATCCAACTCTTTCCTTATAATCTCATCAGGCGAGTATCCCTTATCAAGGTAGTAATATAGTATGCTGTCAAGAAGCTCATACGGGGGAAGCGTATCCTGGTCTTTTTGTCCCGGTCTTAACTCGGCTGATGGCGGTTTTTCGATAGTTTCCTGCGGGATTATCTCAACATCCCGGTTTATGAAACGTGCAAGTTCATAGACCATTGTTTTTGGAACATCCGAAATAACAGAAAGCCCGCCGCTCATATCGCCGTACAGGGTACAGTAACCAACCGAAAGTTCGCTCTTGTTCCCGGTTGATACCAGGAGGTGCCCGAACTTGTTGGAAAGCGCCATGAGGATATTCCCGCGAATCCTTGCCTGTATGTTCTCCTCTGTTGTATCCTTTTCACATCCGGCAAAAGTTTCCTCAAGTGCTTCAATATATGAGGAATAAATCCCTGAAACAGGAATGACCCTGAATCCAATACCAAGGTTTTCAGCAAGTTTTCCTGCGTCTTCAAGACTGCCTTTTGAAGAATACGGTCCTGGCATGGAGACTCCCAGTACATTCTCATTTCCCGCTGCCTCTTTAACAAGACAGCATGTTACAGCAGAATCAATCCCGCCCGAAAGCCCGATGACAGACTTTGTGAATCCTGATTTTTTCATGTAGTCCCTGGTACCCAGGACAAGCGCATCATGGATGCTTTCGGTTTTATCCTGCGGGGTATATGTAATCGACATGCCTGCATTAATGTTAATTGTTTTCACGTATTCAATGAAAGGCGGGAATATTCCAATAAGTTCACCGTTCCTGCCAAAACACATGCTTCTTCCGTCAAAAATGAGTTCATCATTCCCTCCAACCTGGTTAACAAAAACAAACGGAAGTCGGTGTTTTTTTGCGTGTTTGCTGAAAATCCGAAACCTCGTTTCCTCTTTTCCGGCATAGAACGGCGATGCGGAGATATTAATAAGTAATGTCGCACCTTTCATAGCAAGTGATTCCACAGGGTCAAATGGATAACTGCGACCTGAACCCTGCCCGTCCCCATACCATGCATCCTCACATATTAATATCCCGAGGACTTCATCTTTAAACGGCACTGTCCTGACATCCCGGGCAGGGTCAAAGTACCTTGCCTCGTCAAATACATCATAGGCTGGCAGCAGTGACTTGTTGTGTGTGAAAATGATGTCACCATTATGTATTAACAATGCTGAATTATAAAGACATCTGCCGGTTTTTTTCCCGGTGGGAACCGGTGCCCCTGCCAGGATGCCTGTACCAGGGAATTCCTTTGACTGTCCAGCCAGTTCATCAACGGCTTCACAAACTTTTGTTATGAACCATGACCGCTCCAGAAAATCCCCTGCCGGGTATCCTGTAAGGAATAGCTCGGGAAATACTACAAGGTCTGTGGATTCTTTGCTGCACTGCTTCATGGTATTCACTACCTTTTCCGTATTACCTGTTATATCCCCTACAACTGGATTTAATTGTGCGAGCGTGACTTTCATAGAATTAATTCATCCTGTTTCATTTTTATTCTATAATCACTGTATAGCCACTTTAATCTTTACCATTTGCCTGAGTGGATAATGGAAAAAAGCAATCCCATACCCAGGAAACCAGCAATTGAAAAACCCAAAATACCAAGGAGCGGCACACCAAGAAGACCCGGTGACATACCGGTCTGGATAATGAGGGATGATCCCACAATTAGCGATGCTATTATTATGCTAAAAGATAACCTGTTGCTGACAATATCCAGCTTCTCTATTAAATTATCAAGACCCCTGTGTTCCAGTTCAAATTTAAGCGTTCCCTTTTCAGCTTTTGTCAGGATGTGGTTAACCCGGGTGGGGAATGTTTTTACCATGCGGATAAAATTCCATATCGTTTTCCTGGTATCTTTAATAATATAAGAAGCACTTGTTCGTTCATGAAAAATTTTACTGGCATAAGGCTCAATAAAATCCGCAATGTTATGGTCAGGGTCAAGTTCACGGCTGAGTTCATCCATGATAATAAGGCTTTTCGATAAAAGCATGATATTTGTGGGGATTTTTCCATTACTTTTTATCACGACATCAATAATATCTTTCAAAAACATTATCGGGTCTATGAATTTCACATCAAGGCTGTAATACCTGTTTATGATATCTTCAAGCCTGTACCTGAGTAAATTTGCCTGTGTTTCCACATCAACAACAACCCCCATTTCTGTCAGGCTTTCGATAAAAGAATCAATATCATTTTGTTGCATGGCAATAATAAGGTTGATAAGGTTTTCCTTTAACACAGGGTCAATATATCCGGTCATGCCGAAATCAAGAAAAATGATTTTACCATCATCTGCAACAAAAATATTACCGGGATGAGGGTCAGCATGGTAGAAATTATCCTCAAAAATCATTTTCAGGTATGCATTTACAAAATTGTTGGAAATTATTTTCTTATCAAACCCTGAAGCTTCAAGCTGGTGAATGTCAGATATTTTTATCCCTTCCAGATACTCCATGGCCAGGACGCGTTTTGTGGAATAATTCCAGAAAATTTCCGGAATCCTGACAGTTGTACTTCCTTTAAAATTTAAGAAAAACCTGTCGGCATTCCGGGCTTCATGGGTATAATCGATTTCCTGCCTGATAATCCGGGAAAATTCTTCAATCATGCCAACAGGGTTAAAAATTTTACTCTCTTTTATGTGTTTTTCAGCAAACCTTGCAAGACTCAGCAGGATTGCAAGGTCTGTCTCTATTATTTTTTCGATACCAGGGCGCATCACCTTTACTACCACATCCCGGTTATCCGGTATTTTTGCAGGGTGTACCTGTCCGATTGAAGCTGATGCTATGGGTTCGGGATTGAATGATATGAATATATCATCTATATTTTTACCGAGTTCTTTTTTAATTAGTTTCTCAACTTCAGAAAAACCATAATGGGGAACACTGTCCTGAAGCTTTGACAGTTCCCTGATAAATTCCTCAGATAAAAGGTCACGGCGCGTACTTAATATCTGCCCGAATTTGATAAAAGTCGGTCCGAGTTCCTCCAGGGCAAGACGCAGCCTTTCAGCTTCGGATAATAAAATTAGCTGCTCCCTGATAGGTTTGGTTTTAAACCAGCCGCGAAAATGACGTGATGGTCTGAGTCCGTACCTGTCCACGAGATAGCCGAAACCATGCTTAACCATTACGTCAACGATTTCCCTGTAACGTTTAACGTAAGCATACTCCTTATCAAGCAGGCGCAATTTTTTACTTCCGGGATTTATCTATTTTTTTATGTTACTGGAGCTTTTTCTCAAGCTCGTCTATTTTTTTCTCAAGTGCCTGGATGTCCTTTCTTGTTACAACCCCGCTTTTGTTAATAAAATCTTTAACTTTATCATTTACCTGTTTTTCGAGATGCTTTAATTGCTGTTCTTTTTCAGATAATACTTCCTGCACGAATTTTTTCCCTTCCTCCTGGCTAATTTCACCCTTTTTTACCATTTCCTGGCTCAGTTCCTCCACTTTATCCTTTGTAAGGGAAATTAACCCTACACCAAACAGTCCCATTTTTCTTAATATATCTGACATTTCTGACATTTACGTACCTCCGCATATGAACTTGGTTTTATTAACAGATAATCTTTTTGTTGGAGAGGTTAAAAGGAAAGTAATGAAATTAAATTTTGGCGGTATGATACCCATATCCACGGTTGACTGGTGCGGCAGGTCGGTATCAGTAATTTTCTTTAACGGATGCCCTTTACGCTGCCTTTACTGCCAGAATTACAGACTAATTGATGGAAACAACCAGGTTGAACTTGAGGAAATCGAGAAAAAGATAATCGGTTCTGAAAACTTCATAAGTGCCGTGGTATTTTCAGGAGGAGAACCCCTGATGCAGTACGGGGCACTGGAACACCTTGCAGGATTCACAAAAGAGCGGGGACTGCTTGTGGGAATCGAAACAAACGGCTATTATCCCGGACGTCTGTCACGGTTAATCGAAAAAAAACTTATAGACAGGCTATTCCTTGATATTAAAGCGCCTGCCCATCCAGGTAAATACAAAATAATAACCGGCGGCGTGGAGGATGCAGGCTGGCGCGTATTTAAGTCACTGGAGCTGCGGGGTGTGCCTGTTGAAGTGAGGACAACAGTGTTCAGGTCGTATTCTGACATATCCGGAATAGCTGAATCACTCAAAAGTTATGACTGCACTTATGTCATCCAGCAGGGAATTCCTGAAAATGCACCTGATGAAGTCATAAAGAAAGATAAAACCCTGGCACGGGATGAACTGGCGGCACTTGCCAGAAGCGTATCATTCCTCAAGGATGTAAGAATCAGGACACGGGAAAAAGGGGAAGAAAAAATTAACTAAGTGGATTTATATTAGTGATGGTATCATTAAGTGGAATAACAGATGAATTACGTTGTTTATGAAAAATACCTGGAAGCCGGGAAGATTGCAGCAGGCATCCGCCAGGAAGCCCTCAAAAAAGTCAGGGAAGGCACACCACTTCTTGAAGTTGCAGAATATGTGGAACAAAGGACATATGACCTGGGAGGAAAACCGGCATTTCCGTGCAATATTTCGGTTAATGAGGTTGCTTCCCACTATACACCGGAAGATTATATTCCGAGTTTTAAAAACGGAGACGTTGTAAAAGTTGATATCGGGGTTCATGTTGACGGGTATATTGCAGATACCGCATCCACCGTTGAAGTCGGGACAGTAAACCACAGGAATTTAATCAGGGCTACTGAAGAAGCGCTTGAAAATGCCATTTCAGTTGTTAAGGATAAAATACAGACAAGAACCGTGGGTAAAGTCATTGAGCAGACAATAAAAAAACACGGGTTCAATCCGGTAAAAGACCTGACCGGACACAATCTTGAGCATTATAACCTTCATGCAGGAATTACCCTTCCCAACGAGGGAAGCCTTTTTAGCCATAAAATTAAAAAAGATACCGTTATTGCCATCGAACCTTTTGCCACGTACGGTAAAGGAAATATAATATACGGGGAATCTTATATTTTCGCATTGGGAAGAAGGAGCAATGACAAAGAGTCTATAAAGATAAAAGAAAAGTTCGGTCTGCTCCCGTTTTCAAAAAGATGGATTCCCGGAATAAATATAGAGAAATTATCAGGATTAAAAGAATATTCTAAGTTGATAGAATCAAGCGGGAAAATTGTTGCCCAGGCAGAACATACGGTAATCGTAAATGAAGACGGGTGCGAAATAATAACAGGTTAATGCAAACTGATATGGTCGATAAGAGGCAATACTGAATAAGGCATATGAACACAATAGATACCATCATTTACGAAGCACACGGTAACCTGTACCTTAATATTACCAACCGGTGTACATCCAGCTGTATCTTCTGCGTAAAGCGCTATTCTGATGGAGTGTATGGCTATAACCTGCGGCTGTCAGGCGAGCCAGAACTTCCAGATATAATAAAAGCTCTTTCCGAAGCTGACCTGTCACAGTACAGGGAGGTTGTTTTTACAGGTTTTGGTGAGCCGCTTGTACGTCTTGATGACGTTCTTGAAATCACAGGATGGCTGGCAGTCAGGGGAATGCCGGTGCGCCTTGATACTATAGGACATGCCAGGATTATGTATCCTGGAAGGAATGTGGCACAGGAACTTGCCGATTCAGGCATGAAAGTTGTTTCCATCAGCCTGAACGCACATGATTCCGGAACGTATAAACAGCTTTGCAATCCGAAATTCAGGAATGCGTACGAAAAAATGCTTGAGTTTGCACGTGACGTTTCAGAAGCTGGAATGGAGCTTCGGTTTACTGTGGTTGATTTGCCTTCTGTGGATATCGAAAAATGCCGGGATATTGCAAAAGAATACCGTGCCGGTTTCAAGGTAAGGGGATACGGCGGTCCTGTATAAATTTTTAAATCCCGCTTATTCCAAACGATTCCAGTATGACTTCGCCGTTAAGATGTCCTGAGTGGAATGTCTTGCCGGTTTCAATGTCATTGACCGTTATCTCGGCAGGAGCAAAGACATTTGCATCAATCTTGAAGAAATCATAACCTGCATCCTTGAAGGTCTTATAGAACGGTTTTCCGTAATCCTTTGACGTGGATGAAGGTACCTGCTTGAACAAAGCCTCATTAATTCCCTTCACGGTAAGGAACACAGAGCCGTAATATATCACGCTGTCATTTGTACAGCCCATTGCTTTCAGGTCATCATTAACAACAGGAGCAATCGGGGCAGTACCTGTACCGCTTACTATTTTTGTCGTGTCATAACCCAGTTCATTCAACTTGAAAATCGCAGTCTCGACAACACGCCCGGATACCTGTACAGAACCAACGATACTGGCAGTAGGCGCGACAAGTGCAATCACATTCTCAGGTTCCACATGGCTGGCTTCTGCAATGTATTCCATTACCTTTTCATCAGGAAGCTGGTTTGATTCAAGGGCAATAACCGAATAATCAAAATCATCCTCGTATCCTATTTTCTCATACGTTGCCCTGGGCTTTAGTGCCAGCGCCCTTGCAGGGCCTGAACCCATTGCGAAGTACTTATCCACGTTTACCCTCCATCCCGCTTTCTGTGCACCAAGACATGCCATGGCAGGGTGGTCAGTGGTAATATCAACGAACGCCAGCGGTACATCATTAACCTTACGCACGGTAATCGAACTCAAGCCGAACCCTCCCATGCATATATCAGTAAACATCAAACCAGCTTCGTATCCGCCATCCACATTTACTCCGCAGTCTATGACCCTGGCACCGTTGCTAAGTTCGGTTGTTTTAACCTTTAACTCATCAGACCATTCCATCATTTCTTCTGCAATTTCCAGTCCTTTTTCATTAACGCTTAACAAAATAATTCACCACACTAATCCATACTTAGAATAACTGCTTATAAGGTTTTTGAAATTATACCACCTTAAACCATCTTATGATTTTTCTGATAGCAACCCTAATATCACTTGTATAAAGTATAGCTTAATAGATTATTATGAAGTATCCACCAACCAATCTTATCCAGGCATACGGTCTTGCCGATGCATGGGGACAGGCAGTGAATTTTGTCATCAAGCACGGTATGGAGATTAAAACAGAGTACGGACCCATGTCAAAAGACATCTGTTCGGTCACGGAAATCAGGGAGCCTTACGCAGAACCAATGCTGCATCCCCAGTTTCCCACAAAAGAGATGCATGTAAAGGAGTACCTTAAGCAGTGGGAGCGGGATTATGACTGGAAAAAGCAGGGTTTTGAATATAATTACATGGACAGGCTTATAAATTACCCGTCGCGCAGCAAGGATGTTGACCAGTTAAAGGCAATACGCGAAATGCTGCCGCGTGGTGTTTCACGCAGGAGGCAGGGCATCACCTGGATTCCGGAACGTGACCTTTTTGTGGAGGAAGACCAGCCATGCCTCCAGAGGTTGTGGTTTCGCAATATCGGGGATGCTAACATTGAGATGCACTGCATGTGGCGCTCCCGCGACCTGTATGCAGCCTGGAACAGCAATATGGTGGGACTTCTCACAATGGTCAGGAAGGAAATCCTCGAACCCGGAAACCTCAAACTTGTAAAAGTAGTTGATTTCTGTAACTCCATGCATATCTACGAAGCTGACTGGGAAGCGGCTTCAAAAGTTAAACCCATACCGAAAAGCCCGCAGATGATGAGGTTTTAAGTCAACAGGCGAAAAGGTTCGGTTTACCGGATACAGGATTAATACCGGTTACCTGTTTATTCCAGTTTCCTTTTAGCGTAAAGCAACCTCTGTATCACGGTTATATGTGAAACCACTGCAATAATAACAACAGCATACAAAAGAGCATTATCATAGTAAAACTGGGCAAGTGAACCTATAATTACCAGTATAAGTTTTTCCTGGCGCTCGGCAATCCCTACAGTACAGCTTGCCATACCGCCAACAGACTCTGCCTTTGCACGGGTAAAACTTGCCATAATCATGCCGAACAGGGCGGCAAATCCCCATACCCATGACACGTACCCTCCCAGCACAATACCTGTAATTATAAAAAACTCGGCATACCTGTCAACAACGTGGTCAAGTACGCTTCCGAACCTGGATTCGTTTTTCGTGTACCTTGCTGTTGTGCCGTCTGCCATATCAAAAAACCCCGTAACAAGGATGAAAAAAACACCGAGCAGTAACTTATTCTCCATGTAACCGACCATAGCACCCGCACTTGCCATAAGACTCAATATTGTCAGCGTGTTCGGGCTGATTGACAGGCTCGAAAAAACTTTCCCGAACGGCAACAGGATTTTCTGGTAATAATTTCTGTATTTACCCAGCATTTTATAACCTCTGATATTTATTAACCTGTCAATCCTGCGCCGGATTAACATTTCACTTATCTCTCGTCTATACCATAAATTGTACTGTTCTTGAAAAAATATATTACTTAATTGCTTTGTATATGAAATAAGAAACAAAGCAAATAATAATTGCAAGA
>JACUTP010000220.1 GCA_014859785.1 Candidatus Methanoperedentaceae archaeon
ATCAATGTCCGGAATGTGGAACAAAAGCAGCAAATCAATGGGCAGACATGTTGTTTTCACCATTCCTGAAAGGTTAAGGGAGCTATTGAGAAATCCCGGATACCTGGAATTTCTATTTTTAGCATCAAAAGAAACCATGGAAGATATGCTCGTGCAATCCAATGAAACAAGAGAGGGTTGGAGTATGGCGAGATACATTGGAAGGATTTTTTATTACTGTTGAAACCCGGCAATTTTGGAAATTAAAGGGTGCTCCACATCACAAACGAACGTGAATTCAGCATTCGGATTTAACTTCATAAGTTCAAGTACGTTTTGTAATGCAATAGTAAGGGACTCGTAATCAGGCTCTTTTACCACTTCAGCATGGAAAGGATATGTTTCACTTAATTCCACGGGATAGGGTCCAAACGGTGCTTTAAATCCAAGTACATGGTCATAGTTCCCCTCATTTTCAAGGTGTTTCTCCCTTATCAGCACCTTTCCTTTAAAGGTGAAGTTCCTGAGCTTTTTCCCGTATCCCACAACTTCAGTCCTGAGTGCTGATTCAGGACCTGAGTAAAAGAAGGTGGATTTTGTGAGCGGGTCAAACTGTAAAAGCCATTCCGTAAACCTGAGCGCACGCCTGAGCCCGTCCATCAGTTTCGGATGCGACCGACAGCGCTGCTCCACAAGTTCCCACAGGCTTCCTTCCCTTATCGCCTGCTTGATTTCCCGCATCTCGGCAAATGTCACGTACAGGTTGTGGCGAGCCAGAAGTTCCTCGCGGTTTTCGCTTTTTATTATCTCATTTGAATCGTATGATGTGCATACCGGACACGAGCAGGGTAGGTATTGCAGGTCTTCGATATGGTGCGTGCCGCGTGATGTCATGTACCGCCCATCCTTGGCATACAGGGCGTATGATGCGGAATCAAAAAGGTCGCAGCCAAGCGCTACAGCCAGCGAGAACATCATGGGATGCCCGGCGCCGAAAAGGTGGACAGGAGCTGCGGGTGAAAGACCCTTTTTCGAGGCTACGATTACATCCACAAGGTCAGAATATCGGTACGATTCCATAAGCGGCACAACAGCGCCAATCGGATAAACGTCAAAATCCATACCGCTTAATTTCCGGGCTGCATCTTCCCTGAGGTCGGGATATGTCGAGCCCTGGATGGGTGCTGCAAGAAGTGAGCTTCCTTTTAACCCTGCTGCTTCTTCCAGCCTTTCCATGGTAACAGAAAGCTCTGATTCGGCGCGGTTTCTTGAAACATCAGGCGGCGTGGGAATGTCAAGGGGGACACATATATCAGAACCAATGTCTTTCTGGAATTGTATAATCTGTGTGTTGTTTACCTCAACCTCGCCGTAAACTGATAACTGGAACGAACCCGAATCTGTCATTACCGGTCCGTCAAAACCAAGAAGAGAGTGGAGACCTTCTCTCAAGGCGCGCTCCCTGAGTTCCGGTTTGCGGTATATGATATATGAATTTGTAATCAGGATTTCGGCGCCGAATTCCCGCAACTCTGATGGCTTTATGGTCTGGATATTCGGGTTAACAACCGGCATTACCGTGGGTGTTTCCACGATTCCGTGCGGTGTTTCGAGGCGACCGATTCGTCCGGCGATGTCCTTGTGTGTGATTTCGAAAATAGGGGGCATAAAATTATAATTCCTCTGGGAAGGCAAAATTATCTTTAAATATGATATTGTGCCCTAAGAATCCGTCGTCATTCTTTTTATCTACTAAATCTTCATTTGCATTTTTAGCAAAATTTTTGTAAGAATTCAGAAAATCTATATATTTTATTCTGGCTTTGTTGTATGATTCTTTATGTTGTAATGGGACTTTATCTCGTCCGATATTCCTTATGCTATTAACTGGGTCGTTGATGTACAGCGTATCGTACATATCTAAAATACTTTCAAATTCCTCAGCTAAAGATACTAAACTATCTTTGGTTCCATCAAATTGATTAAGCCGTTCAATAAAATATTTATAGCGTTCTTCAAAGAATCTATGCCATATAATATTAATTTGATGAAAAGGGTTTGGAGGCGGCGTGCTATTTATTATATTATGCATAACCGATTGAATATTATCCATACGATCTTCAGTGAATTCTTTGAATCTTATTACAAGTTCCTTAAAACTTTTAAAGTGGTGTTTTGCTAATTTATTATCATTTCTATTTTTTTGGTAATTTTTAAAAATATGACGCATCCCATGACCGTAGAAGCCTGAAATAAGAACAATAAACATACTAAATAACAGAATTTTTATTGTGGTATCATCTCCATAGTTTTGAGTTATTACAACAATTGTTAAAGTTGCTAACGCACCAAAAGTTCCCACAGCTAATGCTGAAATCCTGCCTCGTTCATCCTCCTTTTTTACATCTTCCTTTTCATGAAATTGACACATAGTTGACTTCTTTATGATGGGGGAGTATATTAAAATGAGGTTGATTAGTGATTTATTTCATTTTTGCTACTGTTCGGCACACGT
>JACUTP010000030.1 GCA_014859785.1 Candidatus Methanoperedentaceae archaeon
TTAAAGAATAATTGTTGTACCTACTATATACGTCTCTCTTTTATATTCTGGTGGATTTTCTGATTTTAATGCATTTTTAACTGTGTTTCGGGATAAACCGAGTTTCTTTGCAATTTTCCTTGTTCCCATTCTGGGATTTCGTTTCTTCAAGTTTCTTATTGTTATCCAATCTTTCATTGAGATCACCTCAAAACCTCCTGCATTTAATCAGGAGTATTTTAGTAAATTAGGTGGGTCAATTTTCGATGGGAATCTTCAATCATAGATATCCATAGTCAACACCCCATAACTTTCGAGAATATAACCCGAAAGCAAGTACATGTGAAAGTGAAAATGCACTGCCTAAAAAATATTAAAGTACCTGTGGGCGTTAAACAAAAAATTGGAAGCCCCGGGAGGGATTTGAACCCTCGACCTAGAGATTACAAATCTCTCGCTCTGCCAGGCTGAGCCACCGAGGCAACTGGATTCGCTCTAAGGGCAGGTTTACACTTAAAATCTTCGGTAATCAATCCTCACCAGCGTAATCCATGTCGGTATTTTCCACGAGCATATCCTTGATAATAGCAGCGTATGCAGGTCTTGCAACAAAGACACCGATAAGTACGCCCACAATTGTAATCACGGCAAATCCCTTAAGTGCGCCGAATCCCATGAACAGCAGGGGCGACATTGCCACAAGTACGGTTACTGCTGCTGCAAATATTATTGCAAACGCCTTTGTGAGACGGGATTTATACACTTTCGTTGGCGGAAGAGCCCCGCCAGCAAGTACTTCATCAGTTATTATAATTAAATGGTCAACACCAGTACCTACCACAGCTATAATACCAACGATGCTCGGGAGGTCAAGCTGCCATCCGATAAGTGATGCAAACCCGAGAATGATTATAACTTCACTGAATGACGTGGCAAGCATGGGAATAATGATATTTCGCTGCCTGTACCGCAGAAACACAACAAACGCGACCACTATCAGTGTAATTATCCCGGCAATTGCGACCTGTTCCTTAAACTTTTCACCGAGTTCCGCTGATACCTGTCCCGAACCAATTACTTCCACATTGACAGGAAGTGCGCCTGCCCTCAAATGAACCTGAAGCTCTATCGCCCGGGCTCTTCCCTCCTCGCCCTGACCTGTTGTCGAGACAAGGTTCCTCACAGGAACGCTCTGTATATTTCTTGCAAGTTCGGGCGCTAAGGGCGCGCTGAATACCATTTCATCATCAAGGTACATGTTCAGGAAATGCGCTTCCGGGTTGGTAACCGCGCCGTATTTTATGGCAGCATCCCTGAGTGCTGCCGCTCCATTATCGCTGAGCGTGAATGAAACGCCCCATACCTCCCCCCGCTCCTGCTCAGGAATACCAACACTTATTATCTGGTCGCCGTAAAGCACATGTGCGGTCTCATTTCCTTCAACCTGTATCCTGATTTCGAATTTTCCGGGTGTTGCCGCAATCTCACGCGCTGTTGTTATGTCAATGCCCGCAAGGTCAATAAGAATGTAATTATCACCCACTGTCCGTATAGGGATATCCTTAAGACCGAGTGTATTTAACTTATCATCCAGTATCTTCTTTGTAAGGTCACGTGTTTCCTCTGTCACTCCCTGCCTGAACATCGCTACCTTTCCGCCAACAGGTGCCAGAATGGCATTCAATTCATCTTCTGTCACACCTTTGCGTATCTCAAACCTGATGAAATCGCCCGGGATTGGAAGAACCTCGGTGTTCAGGCTGTTCTCCAGGTATTTGCCAAGCAAAGACCACTCGTTTGCCTGTAATGTTATCCTGGTACCACCATCCGGTGCGGCTGATACCGAGGACAAGCCGAAACCGAAAGAATCAATGGTGTTTTTGGAAGTTTCTTTTGACGTTGTAAATGTCACTGAGTTTGCCGCCACCTCATCAATCCTGATGGAGGTGTCATTTAGCAGCCGTCCGAATTCCGTTTTGACAATCAGGTCAGGCTCGGCAGTTACCTGGGCGACTGCACCCTGTAATTGTAGCTGCAGCCAGGAGCCGCCTTCAAGTTCAAGACCGTAATTCAGGTTACTCTGGAATTCACCGTCAGAATACGAAGGCATAATGGCAAAAATTGAGGCTATTATTACAAAAGCAAGTAGCAATACACGGGGATGTTCGTAAAATCTTTTTTCCTCATCGTTCATGCTGCCTTCCCCCTTTTTGTTTTTCTGGTTCTTATTTCAACGTTTTTGTCTTTTTTTATAAACCATTTTAAAATCCCAAGATTTGTCATCCATGTGTTAATTAAATCCGCAATCAGCCCGAAAATGAGGACGGCTGAAATATCCATTATTATATCAATCCGCGTGAAAGAAGAAACAATATAAGAACCTGAAGAAACCACAAAAAGTGTCACAAGGGCAACAAGGGTGGTGGTGGTCATTGTCAGCCCTGTCTTCATGGCATCCTTTATTTTCTCATTCAACTCCCCTCTGCGCTTTAGCAGCCTGTTGGTAAGGAGGATATTGGTATCAACAGAATAACCGATTAGCATAAGGAGGGCTGCCACAGTACCAAGGGAAAGTACAACACCGAAAACGTTCATCATCGCCACTGCAAATATTATATCTGCAAGTGCAGCCGAAACAACTGCCACAGAAGGAACTAACGTCCTGAAAATCAAAAATACCACTATTGCCATTCCTATGAAGGAGAATACTATCGCCCTGAGAGCCTGAACCTGCAGGGATTTGCTTACAACTTCGCCCATCTGCCTGATTTCAACACTGGTATATGCTGAGTTTATTTTACCTGTGACCTCGTTGTGCTGTGAGTCAGACATCGGACCGAACTGGATAAGTTTCCGTCCTGTACCGCCGTATTCCCTTGCCTGTACAATATTATAATCCTGGAATTCGATTCTTAGCTCTTCTGGAGTTTTAGCGCTGTCAAAGATGATAGCTGTCCCTCCGCTGAATTCCACACCCAGTTCAACAGGAGAACCTGTTGTGAATTCCGTATAAGCCAGAATCGAAAGTGATATTAAAAAAAGCAAAACAGGAAAAACAAACATTTTCCGTAAACTGAAGTTTTCAACATAATTGTCTATCGCTTTTTCGTTAATCAAATTCATATATCTTTTTCCTCTTGATGAATCAGGCTTGGATTGAATTATTACTTGATATACTTACCTTTTACTGTTCTTGAGGAACTACAGGAAAGAGCATATTTCGGTAAATATTTATCTTTTGCTGGTTATTCTTGGCTGATGCGACCGACATTAGATGAGTATTTCATGGAACTTGCCGGTATTGTGGCAAAACGTTCCACTTGCCTGCGAAACCAGGTTGGCGCCATTATTGTCAGGGATAAAAGGATTCTCTCGACAGGGTACAACGGTGCACCCAGGAACCTCCAGCACTGCCTTGATATAGGGTGTGTACGGGAACAAAACAACATCCCTTCAGGCACGAGGCATGAGCTGTGCCGTGCGGTACATGCAGAACAGAACGCCATCATCCAGGCTGCCCTGCACGGCGTTAGCTGCGAGAATGCAACGGTTTACTGTACACACCAGCCATGCATACTGTGCGCTAAAATGTTAATCAATTCCAAAATAGAAAGAGTGGTATTCGGCGCTGTTTACCCTGATACTGAAGCACTTGAATTTTTCGAGAAAGCAGGAGTCAAAGTCGAACAGGTGGAATCGGGTGTCAGTCCCTGAAAAAGCAGGTATCTTATGGCAGGAATAACCGAGATAATAATACAGGCACTGTGGTTGATGCTTCCGGCTTATATCGCGAATCCAGCAGCAGTTGTGTTCGGTGGAGGGGCACCCGTTGATTTCGGGAAAAACTGGATAGACGGGAAAAGGATTTTGGGTGATGGGAAAACATTCCGCGGGCTCATCGGGGGCACGGCATGCGGTGTAATAATCGGTATTATCCAGATGCTGTATTCACCTTCCGGGTTCCCGGGTGAATTTACGCTTCTTGCAGTATTTTCCCTGTCGTTTGGCGCACTGCTTGGTGATATGGTAAAAAGTTTTTTCAAGCGCAGGATAGGGTACGAAAGAGGGGAAAAACTGCCCTTTATCGACCAGCTTGATTTCGTAGCAGGCGCATGGATTGTTACCTACCTGCTTGAGCCGGAATGGTTTCTTGAGAATTTCACGTTCTGGATAATCATCGTGATTATCGTGCTTACACCTGCACTTCACCGCATAACAAACATTATCGGATATTACATGAAACTTAAAAAGGAGCCGTGGTAATGACAAAACTTGCAGAAAACCTGAAAGAATGCGGGGCAATAAAGTTCGGTGAGTTTACCCTCTCATCAGGTAAAAAAAGCAGCTATTATGTTGATATTAAAAAAGCAAGCACCAATCCGGTTATTTTAAAGCAAATTGCAGAAAACATATCAAATGTTTTAAAAACCCGGTCTATTCCTGCGGATTATATCGGGGGTGTTGCACTTGGCGGTGTGCCCATGGCAGTTGCCGCATCCCTGGAAACAGGCTTGCCTCTTGCCATCATCAGGAAAGAAACAAAGGATTACGGTACAAAAGGGCAGGTTGTAGGTGATATCGAAAAAGGTTCATCCGTGGTTCTGGTAGAAGACGTTGCCACAACAGGCAGTTCCGTACTTAAGGCAATTGAAACCCTGCGGAATGAGGGAATTTCTGTCAGGCATGTAATAGTTGTGGTGGACAGGGAAGAAGGGGCAGGGTTGAATCTTTCAGGTGCGGGTGTTGAACTCATTCCGCTTGTAAGAATCAGTGATATCCTGGAAAAATAAAGCAAGCCTGAAAACCGGCTCAAACAATGGCTTCCAGTAAATTCTTATCGCGTAAAAGTCCCAGTAGTTTATTGTTATTGTTTATTACAGGAACCTGGTCTATCTGGTTGCGCCTCATCTTGCGCGCACAGTCACTGACACTTGAGCTTAACACTGCGGTATCCGGTTCCCCTTTCAGTTCAATAACGGATTTTACAGGTGTAACAGGGAATTTTATCTTTGATACGCTGTAATACAGGCTCATGGTATCCCTCATGGATTCCCATGTCCATGCATCATCATCTGCGGCTGCTGACATATCAGACTTTTCAGTCCGGTCTTCGATTATACTTGCATTTATAAGGTCTTTATCAGATGCAACGCCAAGGAGAGCCAGACTTGAATCAAGTATGGGAACGGCTTTTACATCCGCAAGTTCCATGATTTCACCAACTACCGAAAGCGGGGTTTCGCTCCATACAGTAACCACATGATTTCCGACATATTCACTGATGGGCGTGTTGATATCCATTCGCGCAATCGTACCCACAATATCAGCTATTGTTATTATACCCACAAGATGACTATTCTCGACAACAGGTAAACGCCTGATATTATTCCTGAGAATAATACGCGCGGCGTCAACAATGGACTTATCGGGTTCAATCGTGATCGGGTTGCGGGTCATTATCAATGCCATCTGTTCCTCTTCAGGGTTTTTCAAAAGGTCTGTCCGGGTGATAATACCTGCCAGTTTACCATCCTTGACAACAGGAACACCTGAAATATGCTTGTTTTTAAGTATGCTCAGGACTTCATCCCTTGATCCCGGCAACTCTGCCGAGGCAACATCACGTATCATTAATTCTTCAACTTTCATATTTCCAGGATTATTTGGCATTTTTTCTCCCTTTTTCAATTGTTTACTTTTTTCCACGCACAACAAGAACAGGTATTTTCGAGTTCCTTACGACTTTCTCAGCAACACTGCCAAGCAGGAACCTGTCAAGCCCGCTCTTACCGAGTGTTCCCATGATTATTATGTCTATCGAGTTATCATCAGCGTATTTAATTATTTCATCGGCAGGATGACCTTCGACAGTTAACCTCTCTATTTCCAGATTTTCTGCTTCTGCCTTTTCTGCAACATATTTTGTAGCTTCATCGCCTTCCCGCCTTAACAGTTCATACATACTTTCCCAAGCAGCATCCATGGGGATTGATGCAAATGCTGCCGTATCAACCACATAAATAGCATGCAGTTTTGCACCGGTATGTTTTGAAAGGTCTACTCCGTAGTCAACCGCCCTCTTTGTGTATTCCGAACCGTCCGTAGCGATTAATATTTTTTTATACAAATTGCTTGCCATAAATTCCCTCCTGTTAATACCGTCAGGTTATCTTTATTATATCATCCGGTCTTGCCCGCCTCACCAGGCTGCCAACAGGATTTTTTGTCCCGTACAGGTTGTCCGAGTTCCTGTTCAATACCATCAGTTTTGCTTTTTTTCCCTTTTTTATGTAACCCAGTTCTTTGTCTATACCGAGTATTTTTGCACCATTTAGCGTGCAGAATTTAAATACTTGTCTGTCATCGCGAAGGTTTGTTTTTGCCAGGAATTCCATTTCCTGAAACATGCCTGGTGAATTAAACATCACATTGTCAGTACCTGCTGCAACCATAATCCCTTCATCCAGCATTTTTTGTACTGGCGGAAATCCGGAACCTGTGAAGAAATTCGAGCGCGCGCACACTATGACAGGAATGCCCGCATCTGCTACAGCCCGAAGTTCTTTTTTCCCCGCATGGGTCAGATGAATGAGGAAATCAGGTTCAAGCTCAATAGCAGGAAGAATATCGGATGCATCTTTTTCCCCAGCGTGGATAGCGAATGTTTTGTTTTTTTGCCGCGTCAGCCGTGCGAGCTCTCTTATAAGTATGCTGTCAAGGTCGCTGGTACTGCTGACACCAGTCCCGTTACAGTGGTCAAGGTAATCCATTGAGGTATCCACGGGACGCCCGAAAATGCTTGCATTGATGTCCTGTGAACCAATGGCGTCCTTAAGCGCAAGGACACCGGTAATACCGCCTTCCCTGAAATCTGCAAACGCGCATGTCCCTGTTTTTATCATGTCGGCAATTGTTGCTTTCATTGAATCTACAAGTTCACTGTATAAGGTTTCCCGCAGCACCCTGTGTTTTAACCCGTCCGGGGGCTGCACGAGTTCCTCCAATGGCATGTACGGCGGGTCCTTAATAACAGAATCCCCGATATGGGTGTGGGCATTCACGAAACAGGGGGCGATAATGGTTTTGGGAACGATTTTTCGCTCTTCTATGTCCTTGATTATGCCGTCTTCTACTGTAAGGCTTCCGTTAACCGGCTCGAAATCGTCGCCGTATATTATGGTACCCTCGAGGGTTTGCTCCATGGTGTCTTATTCATTTTTGTGGTATTTGCGGTTTTCGTTGTGATACTTCCATAATGAATTGGAATCAATGCGAATACCTCTCCTCTTTCCACGGCTCAGCGCTGTTGCTGTACCCCCTTCTCTCCCAGAAACCAGGCTCATCCTCCTCCGTGAAAACCACTTTACGCACCCATTTTGCGCTCTTGTACGCGTATTTTTTCGGGACAACAAGACGCAGGGGTCCGCCATGGACGGGTTCAAGTGGCTTTCCTTCAAATTTATAAGCCAGCAGTACATCGGGTTCCATCAATTCATCGAGTGGCAAACTTGTCGTATATTCCCCTTCAGCAACAATAATAGCAAACCGCGCGTTTTTTTTGGGTTTTACCAGACCTGCAAGATCAATAAACCTGACACCCTCCCACTTAAGGTCAAACTTGCTCCATCCTGTCACGCAATGGAAGTCACTCACATCCTCAGTTCTCTTAAGAGCCAGGAATTCATCATAGTTTAAACTTATAGGATTCTCAACAACTCCCTCGACCCTGAAATCCCATGTATCCCTGTCAAATTCCGGAACCCCGCCAAAATGCAGGACAGGGAAATCAGTTCTAAGTTTCTGGTGTGGTGGAAGTCTTCCCATTATAAAACCCCTTTAAAAGGTATAGGTTTCCGGTAATATAAAAATGGTGGAGAATCAGTCCACAAAAGGATGTCCGGATTTCAATATAACGGCTGCCACCTCAGGGCGCATAAGGTCGGCTGTGGGTAGAGTGCCGTTTTCCAGCATCTGCCTCATCTTTGTGCCGCTGAAATTAATCCTTTCCTCCTCATGCGGGCATACCTTATCATTGGTTATCCCGCCGCATTTCGGGCAGAAAAAGAATGCCTTGAAGAACATGGGTTCGATTTCAAGATCAGGGAATTCCTTAAAAATATCATGCGCAGCAAACGGGGCATAATAACTCCCGACACCTGCGTGGTCCCTACCGACAATGAAATGCGTGCACCCGTAATTTTTCCTCACGATGGCGTGGAATATGGCTTCCCTGGGTCCTGCATAGCGCATCTCTGTCTGGAAGATACCAAGTACAACCCTGTCCTTTGGATAATATTCATCAATCAGTACCTCGTAGCTGTCAAGAATCACTTCATCCCTGAAATCACCAGGTTTTTTCTTGCCGATAACAGGGTTGATGAAAAGCCCGTCCACCATGGTAAGTCCTGCTTTTTGCAGGTACTCATGACCAAGGTGCGCAACATTACGCGTCTGGAAACCCACGACCTTTTCCCATCCTTTTTCCTTAAAGAGGTTGCGCGTCTCTTCAGGTTTCATTGCATACTTGTAAAAAGGTGTTTCAGACTCGTTTACAAGGTTGATTCTCCCTCCAAGAAGGGTATCCTTCATGGAATACGTCTTTGCAACGCCGGGATGAGCCTCATCGTTTGTCCCGAATACCTGCTCCGCATGTGTCCTTTTATCAAAATCGAATTTTTCCTCGACTTCAAGCAAAGCAGCAATATGGTCACCGTTTTTCAGGAGAACTTCCTCACCTTCGTTTATATCATTATTATAAATATCAAGAACAATAGGAAGTGTCCATGGGATGCCATTTGACATCCTTTTGTTATACAGGATACTCTCATAATCCTCACGGCAGTTAAAGCCCTCAAGAGGACTGAATAAACCGCTTGCTATGTTCTCAACATCTTTCATCAGGTCAGTTGATACCTGGACACTCTGGTATTCGGAAGCCTGCTCAATGATTTTATTTCGTTTTGCTCCGGTTAATTCCCTGTTGATTAACTTTCCGCCATGTGGTTTAATCTGTGTCATTGTCTTCCCAGCTTTTTCCACTCAAACGTCATGTTATCTAATAATTGTTTGTGATGGGGCAGCCTTGCACCTAAATTATTTTTTTAAATAAAAGATATGAAACGGTTCTGCAATCGTTTATATGGTTACAAAGATCATTCCCAGAAAGGTAAAAAGAAGATAGGTCATATGGCAGAGATGTAAGTATAGCAGAAAAAAAAATAGAATTCAGTTTTTAATAATAACTGAATATTTTGGAGGATATTAGGGGCAGGTCTGAATAGTTACAAAAAACATCAAGAATTTTTATTCACGGACGTACTCTCATACACTTCTTCCACTTTTTCCCTGAATTCCTTCCGGGAGATACCTTTCATGGCTGCGGCAAACATGGCGCCTCCGGCACCAACACCTTCCTTCACGTCGCCTTTTTCGTACATCTTAAGACCTTTAACTCTTGATGCGCCAAAACCAGGGTCAGCAACATAAGCCCTGAACCCAAGCATATCAGTCATTTCACTGAAATTGGCTGTAGGGTCATTGGCAACATAACTGGTGGTTGCTATGGAAACATCCCTCTCAAGCCCAAGTGCTTTTATTATGGTAAGCACCGAAACCATCTGTGTTCCGCCTGCAAGGACGGTGTTTACACCAAGCCCGTCAACAAGCCCTGCCGCTACAGGCATCATTGGGTCACCAAGACACTGCACAGCCCGCAAGGGGTCATTTTCCAGGCTGCCAAACGAGATACCTGCGTTATTCATCCCCTCGTTCACAGCCGCTTCCTTTATTCCAACAGGATTGTCAGGGAAACTCGATGAAACCCTGCCATCATAACCCAGTGCCCTCATTACACCAAGAGCAGTGGTTGTCCCTCCTGGAACACTCTCACCGATAATCACACAATCTGAGAGCTTGCCGATACTTTTACCAAGCATGCATGCATTTTCATAGATTCCCACAGGGTCTGCAACAGCTTTTCCTGTCCTGATATCCTGACCGGGTCGGGCATTCATGTCAACAAAGGGAACCTTTGGCTTAACATTCAAACCCGCATCGATATAAATACACGGTATTCCCGTAAGCAGCACTGACGCCCTGGTCAGTACCGCAGGAGTGGGAGCGCCGGAAGGACACATAGCAGGCTCCTTTAGGCTTATGGCATTACCAGTTTCAACAAGTTCTGCATCCGCAGCAGGGGTGTAATCTGTAAGTCCAGGCGATTTCCCTGCTGCTGATATATTCGGGATTCTGGCAGTCCCGGTATTCGCAAGTATGCAAATGAACAGGGGTTTTTCAGGAGTGAAATCCGGGAACGGGTCTACCCACATGCCAGGCCTACAAATTCTTTGAGGCTTCTATTATCATTGATGACGGGCTTTTCACAACATTCCCGATTTTTGCGCCTATAAGGGTATTAATGCCTTTATCAGCAGCAATATCAACAATCCTCTGTGTTATCACGCCGTCAAATACCACGCTTGTGATGTTACCGTTTGCTTCTTTTAATGCGGATGCAAGGTCACGAACAGGTACTTCGCGTATAACCTTGTTTTCTTCATCAAGCAAACGGGCACTCAGTGTCCCGCTTAGTTTCTCAATATGTTCAATGAAAATACTTTCTTCATTCACGGGTTCAGGCTCAAATTCCACCGGTTCTTCAATATCAGGGGATTTTTCGAGTTCCCTGATTCTCCCATTCCTATCGCTTCTCCCGTATTTACCATATCTCCCGTTTCTATCTGTTCTCTCAGGTACTTCGGTTTTTTCGACAGGTTCGATATCAAGTTCAACCTCTGGCTTTATGGATTCAACACCCCTGCGGGATGATTTTTTCTTTACCGCCGTGGCAATTGCAAGCCGTCTTTTCCTGCCGACCTGATAATGGTCAAGCGCCTGTTCAATCGGTATTTTCTGCCTCAAGGATTTAACAATCTCTTTCTGGACACATTCCTCAACACCTTTACCGTCAGGAGCCCTTGCGATATAATCTATGTCAGCAACCTGCAGCAGTTCCTTGATTATCAACTCACCGCCCCTGTCACCGTCAGTGAAAGCTGTGCATATCTTTTTCTTGCAGATATCCACAATGGCAGGTGGAACGTTTGTCCCGCCAACAGCAATGGCATTCTTTATACCGTATTTGAGAAGATTCAGCACATCAGCCCGCCCTTCAACTACAAGTATTGCGTCAGAGTCAAGAACATTCGGTCCCATCGGAATATTATCTTTTCCATAGGTTGTCATATCTTCAATTCTTACGGACTGCCTGACCTCTTCAGTGATTTCCTGGCTTTCAGGAAGATTTGAATCAAACATTTCCGTTAGAATAGTTTTGGCACGGTCAACTATGTGTTTTCGTTTCGATGTCCTGACGTCCTCGATATTTACAACATCAATGTAGGAAAGGCACGGTCCTATCCTGTCAATGGTTTCAAGACTTGCCGCAAGAACTGCCGTCTCGATCCTGTCGAGGCTTGAAGGAATTTCGATTGTACCCTGGGATTTACCCATATTGGATTTGATATTAACCTCAAGTCTTCCTATTCTTCCGCTTTTCTGGAGTTCCCTTAAATCGAGATCATTCCCAATCAAACCTTCAGTCTGCCCGAATATAGCTCCGATAACGTCAGGGCGCTCTATCACTCCATCTGCTTTTATTTTGGCATGAATTATATATTTTATAGTATCTGAACTTTGCATATATGTAACCCTCCTTAAAAAAAGTAGCTAGAAAAGTATATCATCGGTATAGAATCTCTATTATTCCATACGTTTAATAAATTTACTTTATATAATCATATCAAATTTGATTACATCAGTATCTATTCAATGTGGGAAATGATATACAACATTTTATATAGGGTAACGATTGGTTTTTTTTCAACCCTCTATGATCATGAATATTTCGAACTAACTACTATTCTTTGGATGATTGTACGAATGTTTGACCGCATCTTTGCGGTTAAATACTATCCCAATTATGGTTGAATCCCATAAAAACGTTGTGGTTACAAATTTGTATAATGAGTTTCCCGGTTATTAGAATCTGGGAATGCCTAAAAGCTCGAATCTCATTTTGTCGATATAATTGCCAAGACTCTCAACATCCTTTATACTTTTTTTCACAAGACCGCGTATTCTTGACCGTATTTCTGTATTCGGCATAATACCATACGATAAAAGGTAAGTAATAATCTTCCGGGCTATTATCCCGCCCTTCCTGTCCCAATCCGTTAAAATAACTATCTCAGCCCCGCTTTTTGTCAGGGATTCCGTAAATCCAATTAAAGGTTGATGTGTCGCAAGCCTTATGTCACCATCTATACCAATATGCTTCAGTGATTCAACATCTTTTTTTCCCTCAACAACAATCACCGCGCCAGATTCGGCAAGTGTTTTGAGTTCCAGGATTGCCTCCTCCAGTTTTTCAAGACGGTCCATATCCTCAATGGTCCTGTTATTCATTTTATGCTAAGTATCCCCAGAATATCCTCTGATTTTACCCCGGTAACTTTAATCGATTTCTTGCTGCTGGTATGACCGGCTATTAACTCTATTTTACCAGGACCGGCATTTAACAAATCCGAGAAAAAGGAAACAAGCTGTTCATTAGCTTTGCCTTTATGCGCCCTTTCCGACAGCCGGACTTCTATGCGTTTGCGCCACGGGTTGTACCCTTGTATCCCTGTTTCTTTTGCATTAGGCGTTATCTCAAGTTCAAGTATCACGCCGTCCTGAACCTGTATGAGCGCATCCTTCATCAAAGGTTAGAAGGCACGGAATATTATTAATATATTGTCATGCTTTGCCTGTGGCACACCGGGGGTTCACATCCTGTCAGACAGCAGGCTTTTTTCCGGCACTTCCACTGCCTTCTTACCGGTTTCATGAACCTCAAAAAAAGAGACGGTCTTATTAGCCATCTTTTTCCTGGTGTATACTATCTGCCCACCTTTGCTGATAAATGAATTATAAACTTCCTCAAACTGCGCCTTTTCCTCACCAGTGAGTTCAATAGATGATGTTTTGCCTGAAAGGTGGTTTATTGCAATCATGAGATTTACTTCGCGCACCCTTTTCAGCTTATCCCGGTCATCCCCGTTTTCGATATACACGCTTCTTTTTAATTCAGGCGACCAGCCAACAAGTTTTCGGGTGAACTCTAAGAAGGTTATGGGTACGTATTCCCCTTCCCTGGGTTTTGAGAACTGTTTAATCAGGTGGTATTCATTCATATTAAATAATCTCTTTGATGTCTTTCACGAATCGGAAACTGACCATTAATCAAATGATTCATTGGTGGTTACCAAAAGATTGATTGAGTTTATAAATTTAACTATTTTTTATACCTTTCAGAAAATAACGATTTGGGTGGTGTTTACATAAAATATATGTCTTAATAATACCTTTTCCGACATGGTGTTATTATGGTACTTCCTGATAAATTCAAATGCGTTATCACCAACTGGGACTACATCTACGACCTGTGCAGGCATGTTTCAAACGATATTAAAAAATCAGGGTACGAACCCGACACAATTATTGCACTGGCGCGCGGCGGCTGGTTTGCGGGCCGTGTTCTCTGTGATTTCATCGGGCTTAACGACCTGACAAGCCTGAAAATCGAGCATTATGTCGGTACGGCAAG
This sequence comes from Candidatus Methanoperedentaceae archaeon, assembly GCA_014859785.1. Taxonomy (GTDB): domain Archaea; phylum Halobacteriota; class Methanosarcinia; order Methanosarcinales; family Methanoperedenaceae; genus Methanoperedens_A. Next base: position 13,628 of record JACUTP010000030.1, read on the forward strand.
TGCAGGAAGCGGGCCCATGATTAAATACCCTCTTGCGGATAATGCAGTCGAAGGGAAGAATGTGCTCATTGTGGACGATATAACCGATACGGGAAAAAGTGTCTCCCATGCAAAAGAATACGTCACCAGACAGAACCCGAAAGAGGTCAGGTCAGCAGTACTCCAGCACCTGTATACATCTGAAATCAAGCCTGATTACTGCGGCGAGGTACTCGAAGAATGGGGATGGATTGTATTCCCATGGAATTTCATCGAGGATATGATAGATATTATTTCACGCCTCATGGCAAAAGAGAAGCTTGGTGCCTGGGATGTTGATAAAATCCGGTCAGGATTGTTGAAATACCATAACATCGACCCGGTAGCATTTGAGATTGCCCAGCCAAACCGCATGGAAGAGATACTGGATGAAATGGAAAGAAGAGGAATTACCAGATCCTGCATCGTGTCGGGCAAGAAAACCTGGGAATTCTACGGGGCGTAAAACACATGCCTGGACATGCAGATATTGCAATAATCGGGGGAAGCGGGGTTTATGATGCTTCAATGCTTGATAATGTGAAGGAAGTTGAAATTGATACGCCGTTCGGGAAGCCGTCTGATGCCATTACAATAGGGTCATTCGGTGAAATTGATGTGGCGTTCCTGCCAAGACACGGGAAAGGGCACAGGATTTCCCCCAGCCGGTTAAATTCACGAGCCAATATCCTTGCACTCAAGAAACTGGGTGTCGGGAAAATCATCTCGGCATCTGCCGTGGGCAGCCTTAAACTTGAACTCAAGCCCCTTGATATTGTTATTCCTGACCAGGTTTTTGACAGGACACGGATGCGGGCAAGTACGTTTTTCGAGGAGGGGATTGTTGTCCATACAGGATTTGCCGACCCGTTCTGTCCTGAAACCTCAGCCATGCTTGTCGATATTACCAAAAAGCTCGGGTACACGGTACACAGTGGCGGGACATACGTATGCATGGAAGGACCGCAGTTTTCCACACGGGCTGAATCAAGGGTGTACCAGAGTCTCAGGTTTGATATTATAGGGATGACGGCACTTCCTGAGGCAAAACTTGCACGTGAGGCAGAGATATGTTACAGCATGATTGCAACTGTGACAGATTACGATGTTTGGCACGAAGAGGATGTGAATATAGAAACGGTCATAGCTTATGTGGTGAAAAACGAGGAAGCTGTCCGGAATATCATAAAAGAGGCTGTACCCGGGATTTCACTTGAGCGCAAGTGTGTCTGTGCCAGTGCCCTTGCCGGGGCAATCCTGACCCCACCAGAGATGATACCTGAGGAAACAAAAAATAAACTGGAAGACCTGATCGGGAAATACCTGCAATAAATTGGCAAGAGAAATGATATAATTAATAAATATGATTCAAAAATTACCCCGGAAGCCTTTCCAGACTTCCGGAAACAATCCTATACTTTAACCTTTAATCCTCTTCAGCCTGAAGGTATTCTCCCTCTCCATCTCCTCAAGCCGAA
>JACUTP010000221.1 GCA_014859785.1 Candidatus Methanoperedentaceae archaeon
CCCTCCCTCGGCGCTTTCTAAATTTTTTATGTTTTTGAAAGTAAGTCCTGAATCAACCTATACATCCAGTTCTTCCAGCGTCTTTATGATATTAGTCTCTAATTCGGTAATTTTCTGTTTGATAACTTCCGGCGCTTCATACTGCACTTCTTCGTATTCGATTTCCTTGTACTTGGAAATGCTGAGGTCGTAATCATTTTCCTTTATTTCCTCAAAAGGAACAAAGAAACATCTGGCTTTCCGGTCATCGAATTTCCCTGTTTCCCTCTCCCTGAATTTCCCGATAATATCAGGAATATCGCCTTTACCATCTATGAAAGTTCTTTTGTCGTCAAGGCTGAAACCGTCTGATTCCATATCGTAGAACCATACTTTTTTTGTTGGCTCGCCTTTTGTAAATACAAGTACGCCGGTTGATACTCCTGCGTAGGGTTTGAATACACCTGACGGCATTGAGATTACAGCATCCAGACGGCATTCCTCAAGCAGTTTTTTCCTGATACTCTTATGGGCGTTTGAATTCCCGAACAGCACGCCGTCAGGAACAATTACGGCGCATCTTCCCGCGCCTGAGAGCATGTAGTACATTAATTCAAGGAAAAGGATTTCTGTTTTCTTTGTTTTTATCATGAAGCTGGAGCTGATTTCAGATTCGTCGATGCTTCCTTTAAACGGTGGATTTGCCAGCACGACATCATAATTATTGGGCTCGTCGTACCTTGTTGACAGGGTGTTTACCTGTTCGATGTTCGGGTCGTTTATGCCGTGCATCATGAGGTTCATAAGGGAAATCCTTGTCATGGTCTGGTCAAAGTCAAACCCGTAGAAAGTGCTGTCTTTTAATTTTTCCCACTGTTTATCGCTGAGTTTGTCTGCCTTGAAATTGCCTTCAGTGCCGTCTTCATAGTGTTTGATAAATTCCTGCGATGTGTTTGTTTTCAGGATGTACTGGTAGGATGCGACAAGAAAGCCTGCTGTTCCGCATGCAGGGTCGGCGATGGTTTCCCCGATTTTCGGGTCTGTAAGTTCAACCATCATCTTGATTATGTGTCTTGGTGTCCTGAACTGCCCGTTTTTCCCTGCGGTCTTGAGTTCTGATAGCAGGTATTCGTAGATGTCGCCTTTTGTGTCCCTGTTCTGTTCTTTTATGTGCAGGTCGTTGATGAGCTTCACGGCTTCTATGAGCAGTCCGGGTGTGGGTATTGAAAAGCTGGCATCTTTCATGTACCTGGAATATAGCGAATCCTCGCCGCCGAGGTTTCGCAGGAACGGGAATACCTTATCCCTTACGTGGTTCAGGATGGTGTCTGCAGGATAGTTTGACCATTCAGACCACCTGCAATCAGGACAGTCTTTGAATATTGACTGGAATTTGTTGCCTGTTAATTGTGAGTTCTGCTCTCTTGCTATGTCGCCGTCTTCTAACTGTTTCATGAAGAGCAGGTATGACATCTGCTCTATGGCTTGCAGCGGGTTTGAGATGCCGCCGCTCCAGAATTTTGTCCATAGCTGGAATATTTTTGATTTTAGCGCCGAGTCAAGCATTTTGACCGCCTTTTTTAAGTTTTTTTTGTTTTTCTGGTTCAATCAGGTAATTTTCTTTGGAAACTATTGGTTTTCCAATTTCTTTTTCAGCATCAACCCGTGCTTTTCCTGCAACCCTTCCGCCCCTTTTTGCTGCACCCTTACACTCTAAAAATCCAGTTGCTTCTTCATTTTGAGTGATTTCTGTGGTTACTTTTTCACCAAGCATTGAAAAAATTAATTCTAAATCGGTCATGTGGTCTCTCAAATTTTCCAGTCCTAATTCCTTAAACTGTTTATATTCCCTGACCGTTTTCCCAAAAGTTGCTTTCGATATCTCATTTGTGAGTATCGCATATTCAATATTCTTGTCCACGCCCCTGTTTTTCCATTCATCTGCCAATTCCTGTCGTATTGCGATACCCCGCAGGCGTTTGTCAATCCATTCCTTTGAATAACCTTTTTGCTCATACAGTTCTTTCATCCGCTCCTGTGCAAGCTCAGGGTCTTCAATTTCCTGGATTCGTTCATAGCCGACCTTTGCCAGCCATCTCTTGAATGGCTCTGCTTTTGGGGATGGAATGGATTGGATTATACGGAAAATGCCTTCAGTATTAGCACAATCTGTTGTCCTTAATTTTCCATCTGGAGCTTCCAATTTCAACTGTCGACAAATTGTCGATAGTTCAGCTTTTTCTTCATCGCCTACTCGTATTTTCGTTTTATACCAATAATCTCTGGGATTAATACTATCTGTCAATGCTCCAACAATATCGACTATTGAATAATACCATTCATCATTATGCCAAATTCGTCTGATTTTCCTGTCCTCAAATATTATGATTTTATTGCGTTCCATATTTCCTACCTTGCTCCATTTTTTTATAGGTTTGCTTCATGCCACCAGTTCCCCCTTAAACGCCT
>JACUTP010000222.1 GCA_014859785.1 Candidatus Methanoperedentaceae archaeon
AAATCAGGTTATGGCAAAAACAGATAGATTCTTAAGTCAAAAACCTAATTGGATTTCTTCTTTTTGAGGAGCTTCCCCTGAGAATTTTCAGTTATATATATAACCAACCAGAGAAATTATAAAAGCAAATGTCCCGGGATTACCTGACAATCGATGACGTGGAAATAAACGGCAAGACCGTCCTGTGCAGGCTTGACCTTAACTCGCCCATGGACCCGAAAGGAACCATCCTTGACGACAAGAGGTTCAGGAGCCATATTATAACACTCAGGGAGCTTGAAGATTCAAAAGTCGTCATCCTCGCCCACCAGAGCCGTGCCGGTAAAAGGGATTTTACCACCATGGAACCCCACTCCGGACTGTTATCAAGGCTCATGCGCCGGAATATTTGTTACGTCGATGACATTTTCGGCTCACATGCAATTGACTCAATCAGGAAGATGGAAAACGGCGAAATAATCATGCTTGAGAATGCGAGGTTCTATTCCGAGGAAAACCTCAAACGCACGGCAGAGGAGCATGCCGAAACCCATATGGTATGGCGTTTATCGCCTTTATTTGATGTGTTCATAAACGATGCATTCTCAGTATCCCACAGGCCGCATCTTTCGATTACCGGCTTCTCGCATGTTATGCCGGGCATCGCCGGAAGGGTCATGGAAAAAGAAATAGATTGTTTAAGCTACGGACTTCAGGGAAATAACCACCCCTGTGTATTCGTACTTGGCGGCACAAAAGTCGATGATTCAATTAAAGTAACGAAAAATGTCCTTGAAAACGGAAGTGCGGACAGGGTACTTGTTACAGGCGTGGTAGCCAATGTATTCCTTGCAGCATCAGGCATTGATATCGGCACCTTAAACCTGAATTTCATTGAAAAACAGGATTACCTTGACCAGATTGGCATTGCTAAAGAACTCCTCGCCCGGTTCAGTGCTAAAATCGGGCTGCCTGTGGACGTGGCGCTTAACCGGAACGGCACACGTATCGAGGAAAAAGTCTCCAACATGAAAACGGAGTTACCTATTAATGATATCGGTATCGAAACCATGGTGAAATACTCAAACGAGATAAAAAGCGCAAAAACCGTTGTAATGAACGGACCAGCCGGTGTGTTCGAGAACGAATCATTTGCCCTCGGTACATACGAGCTAATAAAAGCAGGAACTGAATCGGATTTTTCCATTATCGGCGGCGGGCACATTGCCGCGTCAGTGGAACAGCTCGGTCTTTCTGGCAAAATCTCACACGTAAGTACAGGGGGCGGCGCTTGCATAGATTTCCTTGCAGGTGAAAAACTTCCGGGTATTGAGGCATTAAAGAATGCTGCCAGAAGATTCAGGTGAAAATAAACCAGGGGTTTTGATTTTACAGGCAGCATGACCCGGCTTGTGCAGTAGTTAGAAAAGTTTATATACTACAGACACTTAGTCATTATTATAATAATGATTCAGTCTTTGGTGTCCGAGCCCGAAACCTCCTACGGGTAACTTCTCTGTCGCTATATGGGGGTGTGAATCCCCCCTCGGACAATACTTTTCTGTGCGGGTTGTTCTGCTGGTGGTATGTATAAGAAAAACTATTAATCATCCTGGGATATTTAGTTCGAGAATATGAAAAAAGTCGTACTTGCTTATTCGGGCGGACTTGATACATCGGTCTGCATACCACTATTGAAGGAATATTATGACTGTGATTACGCAATTACGGTCGCTGTGGATGTTGGTCAGCCTGAAAATGATATCAGGCAGGCTGAGGAAAAAGCATCTGTAATAAGTGATGAACATTACACTATAGATGCCGTTGATGAGTTTGTGCGGGATTACATCTTCCCGCTTATAAAGGCAAACGGGAATTACGAAGGTTATGTACTCGGTACATCGCTTGCACGCCCCCTGATTGCTAAAAAGGTTATTGAAATAGCAGAACGCGAGGGCGCAGTTGCTGTGGCGCACGGCTGTACCGGCAAGGGTAACGACCAGTTAAGGTTTGAGGCTGTTTTCAGGTGTTCTGATTTGGAGGTCATCGCACCAATGAGGGATATGAACCTGACGCGTGAATGGGAAATTGAGTATGCCAAGAAACACGGCATTCCTGTAACTGTTACGAAATCAAAACCCTGGAGCATTGATGAGAATATATGGAGCCGCAGTATTGAAGGCGGATATCTTGAGGAGCCTGATTATTTTCCTCCCGAGGAGATATTCGAGTGGACGGTGTCGCCTGAGAGCGCGCCGGATGCCGAGATTATTGATATAGGGTTTGAGTGCGGCGTTCCAGTTTCCTTAAACGGCAAGGAAATGGATGGGGTTGCTTTAATCCGCGAACTTAACAGGATTGGAGGGTCACATGGCGTGGGGCGTACCGATATGATTGAGGACAGGGTGCTGGGATTGAAGGCGCGTGAGAATTATGAGCATCCTGCTGCGACTGTTTTACTGAC
>JACUTP010000031.1 GCA_014859785.1 Candidatus Methanoperedentaceae archaeon
ATATGGCGCTTATATCTCTCCACTGCGCCCGACTCAAGTGCAGCCTGCTTCTCAAGCATCCCTTTCAAATCATCACCGCCGAAATCAAGCTCCCTGTGTTCCATAGCGGGCTTGCCCCCGCGTTTCACAATCAGGTCTGCAAGCCAGTTCATGTGCCTCATCTCATCAATACCGATAGCCTCAGTTACCCTGCCCGGGTCACACTCCTTCATGATGAACGCATTCCTGACATAAACCAGCGTAGCCTCGATTTCCTGTACAAAATCCTCGTTTAGCAATTTGATTATTTCCTCAACATCCATTGGTATCCCGCCTGAATGTATTGTATTGATGAATATTTAATCATAATCCTATTATTAACCATTCCGTCATGTTTTATATACTTCCTTGCTTAACTACAGTCTGTGCTCCAGACCATCGAATCCGTACTGTTAAACTACGGCTATTCAGGATTATTCACCGCCAGCTTCCTCGCATCAACAATACTGCCTTTCGGCAGTGAGGGATTTCTTGTATACCTTACAACCCGGGGATTTAATGTTATGTCACTTGTACTTGTAGCCACAATAGGTAACTTCCTCGGTGCATGCACCAGCTACTATATCGGCTTAAAAGGGGGAGGATATGCCGAAAGAATTCTAAAGATGAAACCTGATGAGATAGAAAAAGCCGAAAAATACTTCTCAAAATACGGCTCATACGTCCTGTTATTTACATGGCTGCCCCTTATCGGGGATGTATTCACGGTAGTAAGCGGAATCCTGCGCTTCAGGTTCGCAGTTTTCACCGTCCTTGTCTTCACAGGTAAATTCCTGCGCTACCTTGCTGTTGTATACCTCGCAGGAGCTTTAATATCCTGACCATAACTGTTTTGAAGTTGGGACGAAATATGTCTTAAAAAAGAGTCCTGAAAACAACCCCGAATAATCTGATGAGCTGCTTCTTATCGCTGCCGCTTAAGAGTTTCCTGAAAAGGACAGAAGGGTGGTCGATATCCCCGTATTCCGTTATTGCATTCCTAATTTCAGGCTGGTTAAGGTAAGAGATGAACTCGTTAAGGTCATTGTCGCCAAGTTTACCAAGGGATTTGTGAATCATCATCCCGATAGACAGTTCCCTTCCAACAGCACTGCGCCACCGTTTTTCGTACTCATCAACAGTTGCCTCGCCACGTACTGTTTTTGCCGCAACCTCACCTGCTATTTTTGCACATATTGCACCCATATATATACCTCCCCCTGATGTTGGCTTGACCTGTCCTGCCGCATCCCCGACAAGCACCACATTATCCTTTGCGGTCTTATCAGGGTAACCAAGCGGTATTCCGCCGACCACGTGCTCTGTACGCGAACCCCTGTACCTTGAAGTAACGACCGGGTGCTCAAGCAGTTTTTCAAGGTAATGACTGACAGGCTTATCACCCGGAGTCCTGGCAAGACCGATACGTGCCATCCCGTTAAATGGCACAGCCCATCCAAAAAAACCGGGTGCTACATCCTGTCCTGTGAATATCTCTACATATTCCGGGTTTTCGGGAGCATATGGCGCTTCAATCTGCATTCCACTCAGGAACTTCTTGCATCCCGGAAGACCCGATGACCGGCAAACCGCACTCTGCAACCCGTCAGCCCCGATAACCATTCCTGCATGGATCTCCTTTCGCTCTCCGTTTGAGAGAACAGATACCCTGTTTTTTTCCATACCTGTGAAACGGGTTTTAATAAGAATATCCACACCAGAATCAATAGATTGCTCGATAAGACTCCTGTCAAACATTTTCCTGTCAATAACATATGCCATGACATCTTTTCCCTTAACTTCGAGTTCGGTTCCGTCCGGCGCATACACGTACGCCCCTTTCATCTTATTCAGGGCAAAACTTTCCCCCTCGATTTCACATTCACGCAGGGCTGCCGTGCTTATAAGCCCTGTACACTGTACGGGTGAGCCGATACTTGCATGCTCCTCTATCAACAGGGTACTTGCGCCGTTCCTGGCTGCATATTTTGAAGCCATTGCTCCGGCAGGTCCTCCGCCAACGACCACGACATCGTATTTCACATAGCCCCATTATCCCGGCGGGTAATTAATACTTGGTTAATAATAATACCTGGCAGGAAGAATTGGAAGGATTTATGAATAACTGATAACATAACATGCAAGCAATGTCTGACCTATTATACACGGTTTCAATGCCCTTTAAGAGGAAAGGAAAGGAAGTATTAAACGAAAATGAATTCATCCTGGCATTATCCATTGACCTTAAATGGTTTTCTCCGGAGGTTGCAAAATCCATACTTACCGGGGCAGAAAAGGCAGGACTCGTAAAAAAAGATGGGGGAAACGTATTTCCCGAATTTGACATATCTTCGGTACAGATACCGTCCGGCTTCAAGCCTGATTCATCTATTTTCCAGAAAAAGAGCCTGTTTGACAGGATTATTGAAAAAATCATGCTCGGTACCGGGATGGAAAAAAGGAACGTTGTAGCCCTTATAAACAAAAAAAATGAAGAGCTTTACAAAATGGTTGAGATAGAGGTCAGTGCCATCCTTGTTGCACTGGAACAGGGAGTGGAAGCTCATGACCTCATTGACGAGGAATATTCAGCCCTGGTTAATGCTTCGTTTTCTCAGTAAAAAGCCCGATAAATTCGTCACATTCCTTAATAAGGTCTTCAGAGGCTTTCTTAATAACTTCAATAGGCTCAGCACCATCCGTCCTAACGAAAAGTACAGGTTCACTTATTGTCGGATGTTTGATATCGTACGTCGCTATTTCAACATGCTCATTCATTAAGAGAGCGGTCTTTAATAAGTTCATAAGAGTATGCGACTCTCCGATAAACTTTATATTTATTTCATTTTCCGTCTTATTAACGATTGTAATTTCCATGATGTCACCTAAACAATACCTGTTCCATAATCAGACGAGAGTTTTCTTGTTTCTGTTCTTTCACATTTCGGACACTTGAGTTTATTATTACCATTTTCTTTTTCAAGTACAGTCCTGCATTTACCGCAATACGCTTTCATCACACCGAGTTCCTTATCAACGGTTGAAAGGCGCATGTTTCTCATGTCGATAACCTTTGCCTTTATGATGTCAAACATCGAAAACTCGTAATTCAGATCTTTTACATACGCGTCCTTGACATTGGATACATGTATGGCGGCATTTAAGTGACCAACAATCTCCCTTTCACCTTTATCTTTTATTCCTGCAATCTCAACCAGGGCTACCGATTCCCTGATACTGGTAACCTGACCGACTACAATATCACCTAAACCCAATGTTGGCGGGCTATTGGTAAAAGGAGTGACCGAAATAGACCGGTTTTTATTATTAATTTTTACGGTACCTGTGGTTGCAGCGTATATATTTCCCCTGTCCCCATAGGTTCCGTTTCTTGAAGCGTATTCCTCGGAAGTCCCTATAAGGTCACCTGGTAAGACTAGTATACCTTTTTCTTCAGGCACTTTTTCTTCAATACCCTCATTTTCATCAGGGAGCTTACCAGAAGTTTCTTCTCCGGCATCTGCAATATTTTCATCTTCGGTTTCGGCTGTTGTTGCACCGGTAAATTCTTGTGTTACCTCTTCATCAACTTCTTCTTCGTCTGTTACTTCTTCCATTTCTCCTGCAATTTCTTCTTCTGTCTTTTCCGGTAAATCCTCATCGTTCAGGTTCATTTCCTCATTACCAATGTCCCTATCCTGTCCAAGCTTTCTTCTGCTTATGGTTTTTTTTCTTTTAATTCTAATAACAATCCCTCGATTTTAATTCTCAATCCTGTAAATCTCTACTTCTATGACCTGTATATCTTTTTTATGAAAACCGAATGTCCTCTTAATTGGAAAACCGGTTATCTTATAATCTGTTATTACCGATGGGGTTATGAACTTTTTTATAAACTCCAGACTTCCGGCATTATGTACAGAGTAAACCACGTCGCTTATTTCGAGGGCTTTCCTCAAAAACGGACGGTCACTCCCTTTTAGCTGGGCGCCAAACGGAGGGTTCATAACCACTGTATGCGCATTCCCGCATACGCTGCTTATATCACTGCATACAAACTCGATTTCTACACCAAGCCTTTCTGCATTTTCTTTTGCTATCTTCAGGGCTTCCATATCATCATCAAAACCTATAACTTTTTCTGCTCCAAGAAGTTTTGCACCTATTGCCAGAATCCCGCTTCCACACCCGAGGTCATAAACACTTCCTGCAAGGTCTCCCCTCATGTATGCGAAATGAAGTAGTTCTGCGGCAACTGCGGCAGGTGTTGCATATTGCTCTTTTGACGCTTCCGGTGACCTGAAACCCAAAACGCGCTCAAGCATTATTTCAAGATGTTTCTGTTTCATATCCTTATATCTTCCTCGCAGTGATATGAAGGGCGGGAAGCATTGCCTCACCATGCATTTTTACACTGCCAAGGTACTGTCCGGCAAGTGTCTTGATTTCCATCCTTTCCCTTCCTTTTTCTTTTTTCAAAATATTTCCCAGTATTTTTAGGTGAGACCTGCCAAATTCTCCAGGTATTGTAATATCGCGTTTAACACTCTCGACAGTAATTTCACCGAAACCTGCAACATCAAGAATGCGTGACAGGTCTTCAAGCTCATGCCTGAATAATAATCCCTTTCTTTCCAGAATCTCATTGAAAACAAGGGTTGAACGCTGGGATTCCCTTTGCGGTGTCCATAATGTTGTCATGAACGAGAAGACAGAATCCCTTTTAAGAATCCTTGCTGTTTCCTTAAAAGATATAAGAAGCCAGTTTAATGGCAGCATATCGAAATAATGGTACGATAAAACAGTATCGAATGACGACTTTTTAAAAGGTAAATAGTACGGGCTTAAAAGTACGGCATTGCTTTTTTTTTTAAGTTTTGTAATACCTGAAACTGCCAGTGGTAATTCATCCGAAAGCATCCCGCCGAAATCGAACACAAGGGATTCGGGATTCGGTGGTATGCGTCCTATGAAGTCCTGTCTGTCTTTTGCTGAGTAGGGCATATATTTTACTTTGTTAGTTTATCAATTTCGGATTTTTCGGGTTTATTTCGGGATAAATATAATCCTTCCTTTTTCCTTAACATATATAACTGCCTGTACGTTCGTGAATAAAAGTCAGCGTAAAACCACAATTCAAACGATTTTTTAAGAATCATGCAACAATAAAGTAATAGATGGCATATACTGCCATGAACATCAGCACAAGAATAACGCTATCCCCGATTGGCGATTTTATTACAGGCTCACCCGGGTAATTTTTCCAGGCTTCATCAAGAAGTTTTTCGGAAGCATGCGGCGGCAATCCAGGGAATCTGCCAAACATTTTAAATACAGCGCTACCTGCGTAAAGGAAGAGTGCACGTGTGGGATTCTTTCCAACCCAGATAAGATAATCGGCAACACGCTGCAATATATTAACCGGCACCTGTGCAGCAGTAGAAAGAGGTTTCTCTACGAACCACATAAACACTTTGCTCCCTTTCCTGTAGAACCAGTCGGTGTCCACGCTGATTGTGGGTTCACTACCAAGTTTGTTAAGCAGCAAGAAAAATCCAAGAGCGGTGAACAGAAGTATCTGCAATGACCATACTACATGTTCTGGTGTGTACGGGATATAGTCAACCGGATTAGGAAGAATATTATAGAGTACAGCAGGATATACTCCGATAAGGATATTCAAAAAGGCTGCAAGTCCCATAGCAAGGAGCATGTTTACAGGGGGCTCTTTTGCTTTTATTCCCGTGTCTTTGGCAAAGAAAGTAAAATAAGGCAGCTTGAGACCGATAGACAGGAATGTGCCTGCCGAGGCAAGTGTCAGCATCAGCCATATCACTGCCAGATGCTCATGAGCCGCTGCTGAGACCACCATGGATTTACTGACAAAACCGCTGAACAACGGGAATGCTGAAATCGCAAATGCACCTATCATGTATAAGCCCAATGTTAAAGGCATGGTCCTGTACAGTCCCCCCAGTTCCGTGAGTTTTCTTCTTCCTGTCATATGTATGACAGCGCCCGCACCCATGAACAGCAATCCCTTATAGAGTATATGGGAAAAAGCATGGGCTACCGAACCGTTCACTGCGAGCAGGGTTCCCATCCCTACTCCTGCGACCATGTAGCCCACCTGGCTGATAATATGGTATGCAAGAAGCCTGCGTATATCATTCTCAAGAACTGCATATACCACGCCGAATACTGCCATTATTGCACCGAACCATATCAATATCTCAACACCTGAGAATGCCCTGAGCAATACGTAAACAGCAGTCTTGGTAGTGAAAGCGCTCAGGAACACAGCACCGGTGATAGAGGCTTCAGGGTATGCATCCGAGAGCCATGCATGAAGGGGGGGCACAGCAGCGTTTATCATGAAACCTATCAATATTAAGTATGAATCAAGGCTGCCAAAGTCAATATGACCGAATTCGATAGAACCTGTATTTACCAAACGAATTATGATACCTGCAAGCAGGACAAGCCCGCCGAATACATGCACTAAAAGATATCTGAAACCGGCATCATAGGATTTCTTGTTGCCGCCATACCATATCAGGAATACGGAAGAAAAAGCCATAAGCTCCCAGAAAACAAAAAGTGTGAGGAAATCCCCTGAGAAAACAACACCGAGTGCACTTCCTGCATACAAAACAGCAGAGAAATGCTCTCCTTTATTCTTGACATGCAGGGCATACAATATACCTATGAATGTCATGATGACAAACACATAACCGAACGCCAGGCTCAATTTATCGACCTTTCCGAATACCAGGCCATATCCTAAGAAAGATGTCACAAATCCTGTGCCTTCGCTCATGTTCAGCAGGCTGGTAAAGGCAACGATGGGAAGCAGGAGCATATACCCCTGCCTTATTTTTCCTTTCAGGAAAGGAATAAGTAAGGCCCCGAGGATTAATATCAAACCTGGAGGTACCCATTCAATCATAATAGTCCTCCTTTTTCATCAGCCATTTATGCCCGATAAATTTTGATACGATTATTATAAGAATACAGGAGATGAAACCGTATACTGCACTGAATCCGGGTATTGCATCCCAGAAGAACTCTACTTTTTCTCTCTGGACAAAGAAATCAGCCAGCACAACAGCAACAAGGCTTGAGTAGAACAGGTATTTAAGAATCTTTATATTTCCAGGTTTATCAAGATACCCCATACTTATGTCCCTCCGATAAGGTTTTGGACTGCAATACTTACAAGGGCAAGTGGTTCATCTGGCATTATTCCGATAATAATTGATATAAGGGCTGTTAATAAAAGCGGAACAAGCATGAATAATGGCGCTTCTTTGTAGGATAGCTCCCTCTCCGGTTTTTTGAAAAAAGCGTTTATTATTATCGGGAAAAAGTATGCCACATTCAGGAGTGTGCTTGCAAGCAGGACGAGGAGCAGGGGTATCTGAGATATCTCCACAGATGCTATCAGCAGATACCACTTGCTTATGAAACCAGCAGTAATCGGGGTGCCTGCCATACCGAGTGCTCCAACAGTGAATGCAATCATTGTAAATGGCATCTGTTTCGCAATCCCGTTCATTTCACTGATTTTTTCTTTGCCAGATGCCACTATGAAGGCTCCAGCGCAGAAGAAAAGGGTTATTTTCATGAAGGCATGGTTGAGAATGTGCATCATCCCTCCTGTAATACCGGCAGGTGTCAACATGGCAACGCCCAGGATAATATACGAGAGCTGGCTTATCGTTGAATATGCCAGCCTTTTCTTCAGGTTATCCTGCGTGAGGGCGAAAAGGGAGGCAACGATTATCGTAAAAGCCACCACATACGCCATGGCAAGGGCAAGTCCTGTTTCGCTCATGACATCAATACCAAAAATGTAAAGGATAATCCTTGTTGCCACGAAGACGCCTGCCTTTACCACTGCTACAGCATGCAGTAATGCACTCACCGGGGTCGGAGCTATCATTGCTGAAGGCAGCCAGGAGTGGAAAGGCATGAAAGCCGCCTTTGCAGAACCTATCATGAAAGTTACGAAAAGCAGTATCACCATATTCGCTGGTATTCCATTTCCGGCAATAATGCCGCCGAAAGCAAAGTCAGTAGTACCGGTGTAGTGGTATACTGCTATTATCGAGAACAGTAAAAAAACACCCGATGTAAGAAGATAAAGCAGGTATTTTCTTCCGGCTTTCATGGCTTCAGGGGTTTCGATATGCACCACCAATGGATAAGTGGATATCGTAAGTATTTCAAAGAATATGAAGAGGGTGAAGAGGTTTGCTGAGAACGCAATACCTATTGCGGAAGATAGGGCAATGGCAAAACAGAAGAAAAACCTTGTCTGTGCATGCTCTTTCAATGTCCTCATGTAGCCTATTGAATAGAGGGTGGTAAATATCCAGAGGAATGAGGCGATCAGCCCGAAAAGCAAGCCAAATGCATCCACCCTGAACATTATTGGCAGACCGGGCAAAACATCCCATAATCTAAGTTCAATCAGCTTTCCGCTCATGACCACAGGAATCATGGATGCAACAATCCCGAATTTGGTTATCCCTGCCAGGAGGGAAAAACCTTCCCTTATGTTCGGGCGCCTGCCGGAAATAAGTATCATTAATGCCCCTAAGAGGGAAACAAGGACTGCAAGACCTGGACTGAATGATGTAATAGTTTCCATTATCCTCCTAAGGCAATACTCCAATTACCCATATTTTTATTACCTCTATTGGAATGGATGCGAAAATACCTGCCAGAAACACCAGGGCTGCAAATATAACGATTGGTATGAGCATACTCAATGGCGCTTCATCCTTCTTTATTTCTTCCGTTTCATGTACGCCAAAATATACATTTTCAAAAATCCTCCAGAAGTAAACAGCAGTCAGCAGGCTGCTTAAAAGAATTACAATAACAAATACCCACTTTCCAGCCTCAAGAGCGCCCCATGCAAGATAAAACTTGCTGGCAAAACCTACCGTTGGCGGAATACCAATCATGGAAAGCGCCCCAACCACGAATGCACCCATCGTGTACGGCATTTTTTTACCCATTCCTTTTAGTTGATATATGTTTTTTATTCCTGTTCGATAGATGATGGCACCTGAGACCATGAAAAGCCCTGTTTTCATCAGGCTGTGGCTGAGAATATGGAGAATTCCACCTGTCATGGCAATATTGTTCGCCAGCCCGACCCCCAGGATTATATAACCTATCTGGCTCACACTGGAATATGCCAGCATCCTCTTTATATCGTACTGTGCTATTGCCAGTATGGACCCTGCGAGTATGCCTATGGCTGCCAGCCAGGTGAGCATGCTCATAACAGGTACAGTCTCAATCACATAGGACGGGGAAATCACCGTAAACATCACCCTGATAAGCGCGTATATCCCGACTTTGGTAAAGGTTCCTGCAAGTAAAGCGCTTATAGCTGAAGGGGCATGAGTATAAGCGTCAGGCAGCCAGGTATGCAGTGGATAAAGTGCAGTCTTGATGCTAAGCCCCACCACAATCAGCGCAATAGCTACAAGTAGGACGGGTCTTCCGTAAATCCCGGGAAGAAGTATTGAAAGGTCTGCCATATTCAAAGTACCTGTCATCACATACAGGTACCCGATGCCCAGAAGAATGAAAGAAGCTGAAATCGTGCCCATTATCATGTAGTTGAAGCTTGCCATAGCGGATTGCCTGCCGCCGAGGGCTATCAGGGCATAGGCAGCCAGGGAAGATATCTCCAGGAATACATACAGGTTGAAAACGTCTCCGGTTATAACAATACCCAGCATGCCTGTTGAGAGAACTATGTATAATGTATAAAGCGGAATTTCCTTACCTGGTACTTCTAACCCAAGGCTTTTTCGTGAATATATGGAAACCAGGAAACAAACGCCTGCTACAATTACCAGCACAAAGGCGTTTAGAATATCGACTGCATATTCTATTCCCCATGGGGGCTGCCAGCCGCCAAGCCAGTAGCTCAGGTTTCCTGCTGCCAACACATTATAAAGAAGGAGGAGGCTTATCAGGAACTGCAGCATTGTGATAAAAGTTGCCCACGGGCTGCATAGCTTCTTTCGTATCATGCCGATGATGGGCGTAAAAAACGCCCCGAAGAAACCAATTATAATAAGAAGTATGGGGAGATGGTCTGTTATCATTTGCTCAACTCTAAAATTTTATCTTCATCAAGGGTTCCGTATTCCCTGTATATCCGTATGACAAGAGAAAGGCCCACAGCCAGCGTGCTTACAGCTACAACAATAGCCGTCAGGATAAGTACATGGGGCAGCGGATTTACATAAACCGCAGGCTCTTTCAAAAGAATAGGCGCGGTGCCGCCGCTAACATCCGCAGCTGAAACATAGAACAGGAATATGGAATACTGGAATATGCTCATGCCTATCAGCTTCTTTATGAGATTTCTCTTTCCTATCATTCCATAGAAACCAATGGTCATGAGGGTAATATAGATTATATAATTATATTTTGCAAAAATCATCTCAAGCACCATTTATCCCCCCTTCTCTTTAAGAACAATATCATAAAATATAGAGAGCATTATTGCCATAACCGTGAGCCCGATTCCAATTTCCACCATCTCTATGCCATACTTGCTCGCTTCGGCAGGCGTTTCGCCTATCGGTATGACGCCATACTCAAGAAAATTCCCGCCGAATATTATGGCAAGCACGCCAACGCCCGTATATATGAAAAGCCCGGTACTGGCGATTACCATTAATAGTTTCACAGACAGTATCTTCTTTGCCTCTTTAAGACCAAAAGCAGTTGTATAAAGGATGAAGCCCGCTGCAAGAATAACCCCTGCCTGGAACCCGCCCCCGGGTCCGATAGCCCCGTGGACAAGCACATAAAATCCCCATAGCAAAATAACAGGTACCATGATACTTGCGCCTGTCCTGAGGATAATGTCATTTGAAACCGGTGCAGCTTTCACTTTTCCCTCCTCCTGAGCAAAAGCATAACTGAAATCCCTGCCGTGAATATTACTATAGTCTCCCCCAGGGTATCGTAGCCTCTGTAGTTTGTTAATATGGCTGTTACAATATTTGGCACGCCTGACTCTTCATATGACCGTTCGATATATCTCGGGGCTACATGTTTATTAGCAGGAGCTTCGGGGTCTCCAATCGCCGGAAGGTCGGGAACTCCATAAACAAGGATTGCCCAGAATATAAAGCAGCTCAAAATAGCCAGGTATCGCCTCATTATTTCTCCTCCTCATACCTTTTTGTACATGCAATGGCTGCAACAAGCAGTATTGTGGATACGCCCGCTCCGACTGCTGCTTCTGTGAAAGCCACATCCACAGAATTCATCGAAACCCAGATAACTGCCATCATAAAGCTGAAACCTGCAAAAAGCACGGTAGATTCAAGAAGGTCCTTAACCGTTATGGAGGCTATCGCCAGGATAATAACAAGAAGAAGCATCACCAGGTCAACAATCATTATCATTTGTTACTCTCCTTTTTCCACTGTATCCATCCATCCCTTGTCCACATCTCATGTCCACTTTTGATTGCAGCCCTGAACAGGGAATGGATTGCGATTGGACCTGTGAATATTACGAAGAATATTATAAAAAGCATCTTCACGCTAACAAGGTCAAAACCCTGGTCTATTATCTGGTATAAAATTAAACCGCCGAGCATCAAACTTAACCCGAGGGTATCACATTTGCCTGAGGCGTGCATTCTGGAATAAACATCTGGAAATCGTATCATTCCTATTGCTGCTGTAAGCATAAGGAATGCCCCGATTGCCAATAAAGCAGTTACCAGTGTTAATCCCAGTACCTCAATCATTCGCATATCCTCCCTCTTTCAAGATACTTCGCTATAACGACTGTTGCTATGAAATTAAGGATGGCATAGAGAAGGGCGATATCAAAAAAGTGGGGTCTCTCAAATACATATCCGATGAGTACAAGGATTATAATGGTTTTTGTCCCTATTACATTTACTCCGAGCATCCTG
This sequence comes from Candidatus Methanoperedentaceae archaeon, assembly GCA_014859785.1. Classification (GTDB taxonomy): domain Archaea; phylum Halobacteriota; class Methanosarcinia; order Methanosarcinales; family Methanoperedenaceae; genus Methanoperedens_A. The sequence continues at coordinate 11,993 of JACUTP010000031.1, forward strand.
TCATAAGTTGAGGGACCTTTTATGATACGGTAAAGAACAAGGGAAGTTGATAAGAGGATCACCCAGATAAAAGCTTCAAAATAGACCATTATTTCCACTTCCTGCTTTCCCCGAATATGTAACCGACCCTTGCAGCCATTTCAGATGGCGGTGTTGTGAGAAGTGAATCGGCAGGCTCTCTTGCAAGGGAATGAACATAGAAAGTGCCGTCAGGGTCTATATCGATGGTAATTGTGCCAGGGGTCAGTGTTATGGAGTTGCCAAGGGTTGTCATTGCGATATCGCTTTTTAACGTGGATTGGAAGGAGATGATGCGGGGGTCAATGGGCATGCCTGGACTTAATACCCTTTTGACTATGTCCCAGTTCGAGAGTATTATCTGCCAGCTTATCCAGGGCAAATAAGCGACAAAGTAAACTAATGACTTCAAGGCACGGCGATAATCTTTTACCAGTGTAAACCTGGTATGGAAAACATAGGCAACTACAAAGGCACATGCTGCACCAAGTGAGAGGTAGAATATCTCAAGTACCCCTGAATTAAGAAGCCAGAAAAGGTACATCGTAAAAAATGTAAATACGAAGCTGAAAGTCCCGATGCTGCCGAGTTTGCCGTGCATGTCCTACCACCTTTTTAATACCTTGAGTATATGAGTGTGCAACCCCTGATGTTTTGACTGTATATGAAATTGTCGGTTTAATCCTTTTAACTGTTAAGTCTCTAATTTCAATACACTGATACTGTTTTTGGTACTGTAATTCCGGGTTTTTGAATGAGCTACGTATCCAACCCTCTCTTCGAAAAGCTGCCTTCTGTATTCATATTATCCCATGAAACCCGTGTGGTAATATGATGAGGGACTGCTCAAAAATATTAAGTATAAGAATGATTATTTTAAATGCAATTACTTGTTCGGGTTTGATTATGGAAGACAGCAGGGTTTTCAGGACAAAGACTGGCTTTTGCCAGGTTTCGCCTGATAAAATAGTTTTGATAAACGAAGGTATAAGGGGGCGATTAGCTGATATTGTTTATGGAAAGGACAATTTCAGGATATTGCTTTTCCACGGCATTGTCTCAATGGTGTTTCTGGGTTTGTTTGCCATTTATATTAATGTTGGTAAAGTATTCATGGCTCTGCCTGCCCTGGTATCAGGAGTGGTTGTTGCTACTAAAATGTTAAAGTATTATAACACGTCCCCGGAACAGATAATTGAGAGAAGCCGGATTGAGAAGGTGGAATTCTACAGTGCAATTCCTGTTTTAAGAAGGGCGCATTTCGTTGTGAATTTTACAACGAATAAAGGAAAGAAAATGAAACGTCTTATCCTGTTACCCGGCGTTCTGGGAAGTGGGAAAGATGAAGTGGATAAGGCATTTGAAATTATGTATTCCGAGGGATTGGTGGGTTGATTCAGGCTGTCTTGAGCCCACCAAAATATTCCGTTTCAGATACAGTATTTATTTATCTCACCTCTACTCTTTGTTTATATTTTCAACATTAATAAAATCTTTTAATATGCTGGCAGCATGCCCGTAAAATCCTGTCGTGTCATTCTTTTTAACATCTTCACAGAATTTCGGGACCCATTTTGAGAAATGTTCCTTAATAAATGAATCATGCTGGGCGCTGAATCCATTTTCTGTGAGATAATACAGGAATTCCAGTTCAACTGCCACATGGTCAGGAAGATCGTGGAATTTTTCAATAACATTCAATCCTGCCTTGTTGTAAAAATCAAGCACGGATAACGTGGAATCTCCCATTATGACATCTTCCCTGTACATTGATTCATAAGGAGGGCATGGAACCTCTGGAATTGCGGTTTTAAAAAGCCTTGTGTACTCAACCGCAAGCATTTCATAGAATTCCTCATCATCCTTTTCCCTGTTTTCCGCAAGAAAAGTAGAGAAACCATTTAAAGCGGCTTTATCGAGGAACTTAATATCCCCAATAAAGCCATTCCTCAAATATAGAGCAAATTCCCTGTCTGGTCTATAAAAGATCAGGCTGAATATGCTGCAAAATTCTTTATCCATGATTAAGGTTGAGAGGCAATCCCCAGGGAACAATATTGCTCGTACCGAAACTTTCATGGCCGTGGATTATACCCTGGATAAATTCGTATAAACCCACGACTACCATTACTGCCATGATCGCAAGTATACCGTAAAAACCGGCAGACTTTCCATTAATTTTATTCCTCAGACTTCGATTACATGGGCAGTGGCTCAAGCATGCCCATGCGGTTGCCTTCGGTGTCTATGAATGACACATAAAGTCCTACACCTGGAATATCATCAGGTTTTCCGGGTACTTGTCCCCCCAGCACTTTTCCGCCTGCTTCTTCCACCTTTTTCATCGCCTCCTTAATATCGTCAACTGCAATGACGACTGACGGGTACTGCGACAGAGGATCATCGGTGCTCTGGTAAAAGCCGCCGTTGATTGCGCCGGGTCTCCTGGGAAGACCTGTTTTCTCATCGCTTTCGGTGGTGGTGACCAGAACATACTCGCCCATCTCTTTACCAAGCTGTTCCGTCTGCCAGCCGAAGGCAGTCTCATAAAACTTCCTCATACGGCTCTTATCTTTCGCCGGCATTTCAAAATGTACGACAGGATTCATTTTCATCAAATTCCCCCACTAACAATGCAGTTATGTGTTCGATGGTATAAGGATATTTCGTTGTTAACAGCTGTGTGTTGACTCCTTATATAACAAGTTAGCGGCAATTCTATGAATTTTTCTAAATCAATTAAATATTTATCTTAAGTATTTGCAAATCGTGGGCGTTTTTTGAGTCAACAAGAATAAATTAAAAAGTCTCATATTTTTTGC
>JACUTP010000032.1 GCA_014859785.1 Candidatus Methanoperedentaceae archaeon
TTTACACAATCTTTAATAGAACTGCCACCGATTAAACCGCCATATGAGAGTCGTGATGAAATTCGGCGGGACTTCGGTTGGAGACGGAAAGCGTATCAACCACGTTGCAGCGCTTGTAAAGAAATACCATGACAATGGAGACGAAGTTGTCCTTGTGACATCAGCCCTGAGCGGAGTAACCGACTCGCTTCTTAAAAACGCAACTGACGCTTCAGAAACCGGGAAAACATCACTTGTAAAGGAATTTATAGCCGACCTCACAAAACAGCATCACCAGGCAGCTCACGAAGCCATAAACAATAACGGCATTGTGGAAAAAGTAGCAAAACAGATTGACCTGCGGATTGAGGAACTGGAAAAAGCACTAACAGGCATATGTTACCTCGGTGAACTTACACCAAGGTCAATCGATTACATATCATCATACGGGGAACGGCTGGCAGCACCCATTATATGCGGTTCACTCAATTCAATTGGAGTAAGCTCAGAATCATTTACAGGCGGTGAAGCCGGAATAATAACAAATGACAATTTCGGAAGCGCGACCCCTCTTGAGGAATCGTACCTTCTCCTGAAAGAACGGCTCGGAACACTCGTGCCAGGAAAAATCCCTGTGGTTACAGGTTTCATAGCTGAGACAGAATCCGGTATAATAACTACCCTCGGGCGAGGCGGCTCTGATTTTACAGCATCCATAATCGGGGCGGCACTTGAAGCCGATGAGATATGGCTCTGGAAAGAAGTACACGGCATCATGACAACTGACCCGCGCATCGTACCCGAAGCAAAGCCTATACCTGTAATATCCTATATCGAAGCAATGGAGCTTTCCTACTTCGGGGCAAAAGTACTACACCCGAAAACCATCGAGCCTGCCATAAGGCACGGAATACCTGTGCGCGTGAAAAACACGTTTGAGCCATGGTCACCCGGAACCCTTGTTGTGAAGGACCAGGAAATGAGTAAGGACATCGTGAAAGCAGTAACTGTAATAAGAAACGTGGCTCTAATAAACATCTCAGGTGCGGGTATGGTAGGGACAATAGGCGTGGCAGCACGTGTATTCACCACACTTGCAAATGCAGGAGTTAATATCGTGATGATAAGCCAGGGTTCCTCAGAGGCAAACATCTCCATTGTGGTGGACGAACCCCACCTCAGCAATGCTGTAACAGCGATAAAATCCGAATTCAAGAATGGCATAATCAAGGATATAACACCTGACAGGAATATATCCGTGGTCGCAGTAGTGGGTGCCGGCATGGCAGGAACACCAGGCGTGGCAGGCAGGGTTTTTTATGCACTCGGGAAAGCAAAAGTTAATGTTATAATGATAAGCCAGGGTTCATCGCAGCATAATATCTCGTTCGCCGTAAGCGCAGACAGTGACCAGATAGCAGTCAGAACACTGCATAAGGAATTCGGTCTTGATATCAGGAAATAGGACAGTCACTTATACTTGCTATACATAATTACACATTAACTATATGATTGATATCAACACCCTGCCAATTGTACCGAAGTTCATACTTATCCTGGGTTTTATGATAGGTTTCATGTCTTTTTTGCTGATGTTCCGCTACACGATTATGCTGGTCCTTATGAAAATAAGTCCCGAATATCGTAAGTTTGTAAGGGATATGCTGGAAAAGAAAAAACAAATAAGGTAGCCAGCTAATGAGAAAAATCATCTTCGTAACAGGAAACAGCCATAAGGTCAGTGAGGCGTGTGATATACTGTCTAAAGCCGGTATAACAGTTGAGCAGAATAACTGCGGCTATCCAGAACTCCAGGATGACAGCCTGGAGAAAATAGCAGGATTCGGTGCGCAGTGGGCTGCAAACGAATTGAACAGTGAGGTCATGGTGGATGATTCCGGTCTTTTTATTGATGCGCTTGGCGGTTTTCCGGGCCCTTATTCAGCGTATGTATTTGACACGCTTGGTAATGAGAATATCCTGAAATTAATGGAAGGTGTGGCTAACAGGAAAGCGGTTTTCAAATGCGTTATCGGTTACTGCAAACCCGGGAATGAACCCCGTGTTTTTTCTGGGGAGGTCGAGGGAGTTATTGCTCAGAAGATACGGGGAACAGGCGGTTTTGGTTACGACCCCCTCATAGAGGTGGGGGGAAAGACATTCGGGGAAATGCCTGATGATGAGAAGAACAGCTTATCGCACAGGTATCGTGCCCTTTTGAATTTTGCAGGATGGCTGCAAAAATCGGATTAAAGAACCGTATTTTGCCAGGTTATATATCTGGAAAAGAACACCAATGGAGGTACTTCGATTCTGGAATTCACAAGATTTTCACAATTGCTTCTTTATAGTCGTTGAATCGTATTATTTTTTAAAAACAATATATGGAGTTATAGATTTGTACATTCATTTTACTATAAAAAATATTTTAAAAAGTGAATAATATGACAGTCAGAAAAAATATTTCTTTAAATGAAGAATATCTACAAAAACTTGAGCCTTTGCTGGAAAAACACAAAGGCAACCTGAGTGCAACCATCCGTGAGGTTATTGACCTTGCAGACGCAGCATTGCAGGACCCTGATTCTGTAAAAAGACTGATTTCCGGATTGAAAAGGGAGCAGAACCTTACATCAGCGACACTTATCTGGTCTTTGAAAAACCTTTCAGGCAGGCTCCCTGATGTGGAAATGGTTAATAACATTATAGGCAAGGATATTTTTTCGATATCCTCACTCCAGAAATGTATGAACGAACTGGGAGGAGAAATTTATTGGGGGACAACCGTAGAAACAGAATCGGATGATGACATAAAACCTCAAAAGGTGTTAATCACAATTACGGGCAAGAACCATGATATTAACCGTTTCCTGGCAGGCATTATTGCCGTATTTTCTATGAAACAGTTTAATCTCGGCGTGCTGAAAATCTATGATAGTAACACTTCCCTGAAAATGGAAATGATACGTGGCGAGCAGGTATGGGTTTCAAAAAGCCTGACCGAACACCTTGGATATATGGACAGTGCGGTCTCTGAACTGTATTCAAAACCGGATTTCTGGAATGTTTTAACAAAACTGTATGAAAAAATGGATTACAAAATGGTATCGATATCCAAAAAATTTTTTGACGAGCTGCTTGCAGGCGGAAAACTGCCTAAAATGACAACCTGTTTTGAAAGGTATTATGGAGCGCATATAAGCAGCATTTCTCCCGGAAATTTCATACAAAAGCTGTACACACTTTATAGTTCAATGGGTCTGGTTGAATTAATCGATACTGAAGACGATTCAATTATTATCCACCACGGTCTCACCGAACCAGATGGAATAAAAAAACTGGCAGATTTATTAGTTGAATTATTCAGGTTAAACGGGCAAAAGTACCATCCCGTTGTCAATGAAAACCTGATTATATTAAAATATATCCCCCGGGAAAATGCATCCAGACACACAGACGACCCGGAAAGGAAAGAGGGACTAAACGGGGAATTTAACACACAGATTTTAGATACATTGCCTGTTCTTATTCCTTTTCAGGAGGATATAATAAAATCACTCGGTTATGATTTTGGCAAAACCATTATACAAAATTATGAAAAAGAAAAAACAATCGGAAAATGGGATACAAATTCTTTTGTCAAGTTCCTGCAATATATGGTTGTACATAATGAACTGGATATTAAGTGGGAAACTGTTAATGGAAATCTGATTAGCGGGAATATAATTACCTGCCCTGCGATGGATAGCTCAGGTACAGTGGATAACACAAAGTGTGCTTTTATAAAAGGTATGTTCGACTGCTGTATAGCGTTTGCTTTTGGTGAACAGCATCAAGTGGTTCATGATTCACATAAAATTGATGATAATACCGCAGGTTGCAATATTTATATTGCTTTAGTTAATGACTTTTAAGTATTTATTTTGCTTTTTTCTTTGCAGCCTCTGCCAGTTTCCTGCCCATTTCCCTGGCTTTTGCTTTATCAGCCTCTTCAGGCATTCCTTCAACAGCTACACCCGGTTTGACCCAGTCAGGATTAAATACGCCTACTACCTTGTCTATTGATTCTATAACCGATACCTGTCCTCCTTTTCCGGTAGTAAAGATTAGCACAGGTTTGCCTGTCAATTTATCCCTTACATGATAAAAATCTTCAAATACAGTTTTAAGCTCGCCTGCCATGTATTCGAAAGCTGAATACGAACCAAAGGCGAATGCATCGGCATTCGCATCTATCGGTTTCGTATCCCCGGCTCTTTTTAACTCTACACCGACTCCGCCGGCGCTTCTTGCCCCTTCGGCAATCGCCTGTGCGAGTTTTTCCGTATTACCTGTTCTTGATGCATACACTATTAATATTTTAGGTTCTACCATATATTTTACCCCCCTGATCAATCTTTTTCTGTGAGCACGTCCACACGCTGGTGAAGTTCAGCCATACTTTCTGCAAGGTTTTTGATTAATCCAGCGCATCTGTCAGCAAAACTTGCAGCCAGTTTAGCATCGATATTATCTTTTGAATTTGCAATATCTTTCATCAAAAGGTTAGCCATTTCCACAATTTCTTCCGGATATACAACCATTTTAACACCTCTTCCCTTTTTATAATGTGTTTGTATTAGATACGCTCTCAATACATTTAATATTTTTGAGTCGGAAGTTCATTGTGTACTATATATTTGTAATGATGCATTTTCCTGGGAAACGGCAGGTGGCGGCAGGATTGCTATCGGAATCCAGGATGGGTTTCCACTAGCTTACCTTTAAAGCTTTATCTCCATTATTCTGGTTTTTAGCATTTTCACTTCAAGGACACCGTTATTGTAGATAGCCTTTGATTTATTCCTGTCTACCGGTGAGGGGAGGGATATTACACGGCAGTACTCCCTGCTGCAACTTTCACCTGAGGTAAAGCTATTTTCGTTAATTTTCCCGCGGTGCTTTGCCCGGGCTGATATCTCAACCCTGTCCCCGGAAATTTTTATATTTATGTCCTCCTTTTCAAGACCAGGTATTCCAGCAGTTATTATTACCTCTTTATCCGTCTCAATAACATCTATAAAAGGCTGTTCAATAGGCTCATTATTTTCCCCGTCTGGCGGCAGCAGCCTCCCTGATGGCGCGAATCGGTGTCTCATGGGTCTTCTCCCCAGAATTCCTCATACAATCTGCTCATCGTTTCCTCGAATCGTCTAAAATCGTCCCAGGTACCAGCCATTTATTAACCTCTTGATTAATACAATTACATATATTTAAATTATTATACTTAAAATTAACGTAAGTGTGATTATCAAATGGATAAATAATATATATTATCAGGGGAATTTTTTATGATGGGGAAATAAAATGAAAAAATATGACTTGATTGTGATAGGTACAGGTTCAGGGATGAACTTTATTGATTCAATCATAGAAAGCAAACAGGATATTAAAATTGCAGTTATTGATAAGGACGAACCCGGAGGAATATGCCTTACGCGGGGATGCATCCCATCCAAGCTGCTGCTTTATCCAGCTGAACTTGTCAGGATGATAGGGAAATCAGGGAAATTCGGAATTGATGCGGCAATAAAAAACATTGATTTCATGGAAATAATGGAAAGAATGAGGAACATAATCCATGATGATATTGAAAATATACGTATGGGACTTTCAGCTTCCCCGAATATAGATTATTATCATGACAGTGCTGAATTCGTTTCTCCATACACAATTAAAACCGGTAAAGAAACTCTTTCCTCAAAAATGATATTCCTGTGCACAGGGTCAAAAGTGAAAATTCCACATATAATAGGATTGGAGGATGCCGGTTACCTCACAAGCGATACGGTATTGGAAATGACACAACTTCCTGAAAGCATTGTAATTATCGGCGGCGGATATATTGCGACTGAGTATGGGCACTTCTTTTCATCAATGGGTTCCAGTGTGACCATTATTGGCAGGAATAACCGGTTAATTCCCCAGGAAGAGCCCGAGATTTCAGGTTTTGCTAAAATGGAGTTATCAAAACACATGAATATCCTCACAGGGTATGAAGTCCTTAAAGTGCAAAGAACTGGCGATGGAAAGAGGGTTATTGCAAGAGAGAGAAGCACAGGTCATGAAACCGATGTTGTTGCAGAGGAAATCCTTGTTGCTTCTGGAAGGGAGCCAAATACCGACATACTTGTTCCTGAAAAGGGAGGAATTGAAATAGATAAGAACGGGTGGATAACTGTGAATGATTATATGGAAACCTCACAGCCCAATATCTGGGCATTCGGGGATGCCAACGGGAAATATCTTTTCAAACATGTGGCGAACCATGAATCCAGGATAGTATATTCCAATGCAATTCTTAAGAACAATATCAAGGCAGATTACCATGCCGTCCCCCATGCGGTTTTTTCCTACCCGGAAATAGCAAGTGTGGGAATGAAGGAAAAAGAGGCGATTTCAGAACACGGGGAAGAAAACGTGCTCATAGGTTTTAAAAAGTACGGGGAAACAGCAAAGGGCATTGCAATGGACGCGATGGATTATTTTGTAAAAGTGATCGTGGAAAGAGGAAGCTACAGGCTTCTCGGTGCCCATATTATTGGTCCTCACGCATCAATACTAATCCATGAGATAATACCCCTCATGTACACCAGGGACCAGAGTGCAGAACCCATAATATATGGGATGCATATCCATCCGGCATTAAATGAGGTTGTGCAGAGGGCGTTCCATTCGCTTATGCCGCCTGCACAATATCATCATATCCTTAAACATCTCCGACTGGAGCAGGAATAAGCAGGTTTATTTTATTTGAAACGTATTTTGATGTCAATGAAGAAGATTCTTTTAACTAATGATGACGGCGTATATTCCACAGGCTTAAAAGCAGCTTACAAAAGCGTACATGACCTTGGTGAAGTGGTGATAGTCGCCCCGAATTCCCAGAAAAGCGGTGTGGGTCGGGGTATATCAATATTCGAGCCCCTGCGCGTTTCACTTGCCAATATCAACGGGTTCAAAGCGCATGCAGTTGCGGGAACACCCACGGATTCCGTTATCATCGGGATATTCTCGATAATCAGGGAGATGCCTGACCTTGTCCTTTCAGGTTTTAATGTTGGTGAAAATATCAGCACTGACTCCGTAACCACAAGCGGTACAATAGGCGCGGCTCTTGAAGCTGCCAGTTACGGAATCCCTGCCATAGCCGCATCCATACAGGTAATAGATGAAGGGGACAAGTTTGATGACCACAGCACATACGAGTACAACTTTGGCGTGGCGATTAAAATAGTAAACCGTATAGCTAAAAAAGTGCTGGAAAACGGTCTTCCGGATGGCGTTGACCTGCTTAATATCAATATTCCCAGGCATGCGACCACGGACACAGAAATCGAGATTACAAAACTGGCAAGAAAGATTTTCCTGACAGGAGTGGAAGAACGCCATGACCCCCGCGGCAGACCATATTACTGGATTGACGGGGAACTTATAAAGGACGCAGAAGAGGGGACGGATGTAAAAGCCGTGATGAAAAAGGGTCATATCTCAATAACACCCCTTACACTTGATTCAACTTCAAATGTTGATTTCAGTGAGATTGGTGATTTCTTGGGAACAATTTAATAATGTAAAAGCATACTTTACATAACATGATACTAAATTTCCACCTTACCAACATAGAATCCAGGGTATTTTCCTCACCTGAGGATATCCGCAAGTACAGGAACATCAACATAAATTATGACGTGAACCTTAAGAACCCGTCAGTTGTGGTGCAGGAAACACCTCTTGGCGAGAAATCCATCATGAGGGTTGAGTTTACGTTTGCTATCAATTACATGAGCCCGAATATCGGACATATCCGGTTTGAGGGGGCATCGGATTATTACGGTGAGGAAAACCTTGATGAATTGAAAACAAAATGGGATTCAGGAAAAGCGCCTGATAATATCCAGAACGAGATTGCAAACACCATGGTTTCCAATGTGGCACCCCTGGCGCTGATGATATCAAAAGCACTGGGTCTTCCGCCATCAATGCCTGTTCCTGTTATTAATTTCCAGGAAAAGACACAGGCACAGAAAAAAAAAGAACCGACATATTACCACGGGTAGGGAAGTGGGCAACCGGCTTTTTTTAAAAGCACAAACATCAACATTTATAAATTATAGAAAAACTCCACCATGCAAATCAAATTTCTCGGTCATTCCTGTTTTGAAATCCGTGAGAGCAAAAATATACTTGTTGACCCGTTCATCTCAGGCAACCCGGCTTCACCCTATGTAGAGCTAAAACCTGATATTATTGCAGTGACACATGCGCATTCTGACCATCTGGGTGACACGGCAGAACTTGCAAACAAACACAACTGCAAGGTGGTATCCATACACGAGGTTTCAAAGTATCTGGGAGCACGCGGCATAGTGTGTGAAGGCATGAACAAAGGAGGTACAGTTACACTGGATGGAGTGGACTTTACCATGACAGAAGCAGTTCACTCATCAAGTTTTGAAGATGCAGATGGTGGATGCCCGGCAGGTTTTGTCATAAAGGATAAGAAAAGTGTCTACCATGCAGGTGATACTGCACTTTTCGGGGATATGAGACTCATTGCGGAACTTTATCATCCTGATATCGCCCTGCTTCCTATCGGGGACAGGTACACCATGGGTGTAAGGGAAGCAGCTACCGCTACAAGCTGGCTAAAACCCGGGATAGTGGTTCCCATGCACTATGGAACATTTCCCGCAATCGAACAGTCTCCTGATGAGTTCAAAGAACTTGTGTCGTCGTTATGCGACAGCGAGGTTGTGGTACTGAAACCTGGCGAGAGTTTTGAGTACTGAAATCCTGGGTGGTTTGTTTTCAATCCGGACAGAGACGGATAACTATATACATGCTATAGCATCGGAATACCATTGGAAAACAACTTCAAGATTTGATATTATCCATCTACAGATTTTGTTTTCTGCTAAAATGATATTGTATATATCAATACATATTATATCACTTAAAACTATTTTAAATCTGAAACGGAGAGTTCGTTTTGAGTTAGTTGAGTTCGTTGTTAATTACTTTATGTCACCAAACAACGAACCAAAACGAACTCCAACGAACTCTTGTTGTAAGAGTTCGATGATTTTGTAACCAAACTCAAATATTCAAATGATTCAAAAGTTGGATTTTCATTACCCTAATCAAACGGTTTATTAACGCCATAGTATACATGGCACGATTTTCACAACTCTATATATGAATATGTAAATCCACATCTTAACAAAACATTAGATATGTATTGCATAATTGTGTGTTTTGGAAGGTTTGAGCTGCTAAACACGGGGAGTGATAACATTAAAAACATGAGGTTAACAAAATGAACCATTCAAAAAACCTGACCGATTTCCAGTATGATGCACTGAAAGAAGTGGGAAATATAGGAATCGGGCAGGCTACAACTTCCCTTTCCCGGATGGTAAATAAACAGGTTAACATATCATTACCCGACCTGAAATTAATTCCATTGCTGGAAATCCCAGAGATGCTGAGCCAGGATTTACCGGTTGTAACGATTTTGCTTGAACTCAGGGATGAGGCAAGAGGTTATCTTATGCTCCTGCTGTCACTTGATAGTGCAAAAATGCTGGTTAAAATGATGCTCGGCGAGGTGAAGGAGGGAGATGCTTTTGATGAAATGGAACAATCTGTCCTTATGGAACTCGGGAATATCCTGACAGGGACGTATATTTCGGCTTTATCAAATTTACTTGATATTTCTATGGGACTTTCGACGCCAGTGCAGGTGTATGATTTTGCCGGGGCTATTGTCAACCAGATTGTTATCCTCATGAGCCAGGATGTGGATGATGTACTGTTACTGAATACCGAGTTTTCTGTAGATGATACCAGGATTGACGGGAAAATACTTGTCTTTACGGATTCACTGTCTCTCACCAAAATATTAGAATCGGTTAACAGGCTGGCAGGAATATGAATAAAATCGTTGTCAGAATAGCAGATTATGCGGTTGTTCATAACCCGGCTGTGCTTGTCACAACCGTGGGTTCATGCGTGGGGATAGCATTGCGTGACCCGCATACTAAAATAGGGGCACTTGCACACGTTTTGCTTCCATGCATCGGGGCATCCGGTTCCAGGGGAACTCCATTAAAGTTTGCGGATTCGGCGATTGAAATTACAGTTAATGAGATGATAAAGAAAGGCTGTTCGAAAAAAAGGATTGAGGCAAAAATAGCGGGCGGGGCGAGAATGTTTGAATTCGGGTTATCCAGCATGAAAATCGGGGAGCGGAATGTGGAAGCGGTTGTTGGCAAACTTGAAGAATATAATATACCCATTATTGCCCGTGATACCGGGAAAAACTATGGCAGGACTCTTGAATATCATATTGAAACCGGTGTACTGCATATACAGAGAGCACTCAAAGATATTAAAAAAATTTAGATTTGTTCAGGTTGTTATCTCCGGGTTTATTGTCATGGCTACTTCCCAAATGCTCAATTCGATTCTTATGTTTAAAGGGTAGCCATTTGACGGTAAGGCAATTACTTCCGGAAAAACCGGATCCAATTTTAATTCAGCAAATATTTAAAGAATTGGGAGTATTAGGTGGAATTAATACTGATTAATGGCGAAGGTATTGTTGGTGATATGCTATTTTTTATTCAAAAACATCACCAAAAGAAAGGAGTATAACGAATTTTTAGATGCTCCGACCGGGATTTGAACCCGGGTCACTGGCTTGAAAGGCCAGAATGATTGGCCTGCTACACTATCGGAGCACGGTAGCCTTAATTATCCGCATCCATATTTAATCATTTGGTATTAGCCGTTTAATCCCCTGTGCTTTTTTTGTTTGTAGTATTATAGGTGTAATTATGTTCAAAAAATATGACCAAAAGCAGCAATTCCTCCTTCCCATAAGCCTTGAAGACTTATAAAAATCCTGTTATATGGCTACATGATAAACATCCGTAGTTCAAGAGACATACATAAAATGACCCATACCGACACTGCTTTTATGTACCTTGCAGCGATGCAGCATCCTGATTTTCGAACGATTTGCCGTTTTCGTTCAACCCACCTTGATGCAATCAGGGATATTTTTTACCAGGTAGTAACAGTATGCAAAGAAATGGGTATGCCTGGTACTGGTAAAATATCACTTGACGGAACAAAAATAAAAGCAGATGCTTCTGTAAGGCAAAGCAAAAATGCCGATGCACTTGACAAAGAAATAGATAAAAACCTTCCTATAACGGGCAAATCGCGGTTGATGATATATATTAACCGTAAATTCATAACAAAGTGCTTTTTCATATATGGATTCAAGCAACCCATGACCTAAATTACGATGAGCTTCAATTGCACATCCAATTATTTTTTCTGTGCTTATTTCGTTTGCCTATTGCCAGTGCAAGGGGTAGATTCAACCTCTGCCTGAAGGCCAAAGGTATACTCTACCCCTTGACCCCAACGCAATCAAACTAAAGAAGCTTTATCATGATTAATGTGGTGAACCACTAGCTTTACCCACTTTCATCTGTATCCTGCGCAGTATCCCCCTGAGCGTATAAACCTCGCGTGTTGTAAGTTCAGCCCTCCCAAGTATTCTCTGTACCATCATTTTTGTCTTGTTTTCCTTATGTTCCTTATAATCTATATCAGCAAGCACCTCACCTATATGCTCATACAGAAGCTCGATATCAAAGTGCCTTGCAAGAAATGTCTCGCCTCCTTCAATATCGCTGAGCTCATATAACACCACTGCCACAGCATGGGACAGGTTCATGCTCGTGTAATCAGGACTTGTCGGGATGTAAACAACCATATCGCATAACTCAAGCTCTTCATTGGTAAGACCGTCATCCTCCCTCCCGAAAAGAAGCGATATCACGCCGCTTTTCCTATGAAGTTTTTCCCTGAGTTTACGGGGTGACAGTGCAGGCATCCTCTTATGTTCGTTTTCGGTTTTCCCGGGAAGCCCTGTCATGCCGATTATGAGGTTTGACCCCTCAACAGCTCCTTCAAGCGTTGTTGCAATCATTGCATTCTCTATGACATCATAGGCATGGACAGACATTATGCGCGCGTTCCTGTCAATTTCGCATGGGTTCAGGAGAACAAGCTCACTGAAACCGAAGTTTTTCATTACTCTTGCAGTCGACCCGATGTTGCCGCTGTATAACGGTTCGACAAGGACTGTACGGAAGGTAAGGGATGGCATGGTTCTGGTAACGGGTTTATGATTCTATGAATAGTCTTACAGGAACTCCATTGTACATAATTTTTTCAATCATGACACTACAATCGATGATAGAAAAAAGTCTCAGGAAATGAGACAGAGTTTGCCCGATAATAATTGATATATAGACTCCTTCGTAATATTGCACCATGAATCTTAACACCCTCCTTTCAAACCATAAAGCCGGGTTCCGGGCAAAACTTGTAAAAGCACTTGCTGAGAAAAACTCACTTACAGAAGAGCAGGCAGAATCCGATTTTTCGGATTTCATAGAGCAGTACCTCAAAGAAAGATACACACCGCCAGAACAGCTTATTGAAAAGATTAGCAGCATCCAGCGCCCCGTCCTTCTGAATATCAGGCGCGGCAGGGAAGACGAGGAATTCTGCAGGATATGCCACGCCAACCAGCCAAATATCGATAAGGTTTCAGAGAAGTACGGTAACAGGATAGAGGTGGTTGAAGCAAGCGTTGACAGGTCGGACGGCGGAGCGCTTTACCAGATAATCTTCCATGAGGAAGCAGAAAAAAAGATGGCGCCTTTGACTGCTGTTATAAATAAAGGCGAGGTATTGGGGTTCTGGGCAGGAAGAACTGTCGAGCCTGAGGAGTACGGGAAGTATTTTAATAAGCTTCTGGGACAGGATTAAAACCTCAGCCTGCCCTGTCCCACATTCCTTTTTCCCTGAGTTTCATGATTATATCACTTTTTTTGTCAAACTCCATTAACCTGAGTTCTCGCCGTTTGATTTTCCCGCTAATAGTTTTTGGAAGCTCCCCAACAAATTCAATTTCCCTCGGGTATTTATAAGGAGCTGTTAACCGCTTGACGTGAAGCTGGATATCTTCGATAAGTTTAGCTGATGGTTCGTAACCTTTTTTTAAAACAACAAATGCCTTGACAATCTCACCCCTTATCGGGTCAGGACTCGGAATCATTGCGCTTTCAAGAACCGCATAGTGCGAATCAACAACACTTTCAACCTCAAAAGGACCAATCCTGTATCCGGAGCTAATACAGATATCATCTGCTCTTGAGCCGAACCATATGTATCCGGTTTCATCCATCATCGCAACGTCTCCCGTTAAATACCAGCTGCCAACAAAGCATTGAGCCGTCTTTTCAGGTTTATTGTGATATCCCTTGAACAACATGGGATGGTCCCTGACAACTGCGATTACCCCTTTTTCACCAGGGTGCAGTTTTTCCCCGGTTTCAGGATTCACGATGGCTCCTTCTACACCGGGTGTAAATTTTCCCATTGAACCTGGTTTAATCTCCATTCCGGGTAAATTGCAGGCAATTACACAGGTTTCTGTTTGCCCGTAACCTTCCCTTACTGTTATCCCGAACTGCTCTTTGAAGAACCTGATGATATTTGGCGTGCAGGGCTCACCTGCTGTTAACATTACTTCCAGGTCTTTAAGCTCGAATTTCCTGCCGGCATCTTTAACTGTTGCCATGGCGCGAAGTTCTGTCGGTGTCATGCATGCCCTTTTTATTTTCCACTTTTCAAGCAGTTCAAACCATTTTCCGGGTTCAAATCTTCCTGCATAATGGAAGTTTGTGGCTCCGGCATTTACAATAGCCCCGAAAGGAGCCCAGTACCATTTTGCCCAGCCCGGTTCTGTTGTTGCCCAGCACATATCATCAGGTTGCGTGTTCCACCAGTAATACCTGTTCAGCCTGTCGAAACAGTACACCAATGAATGGGTGTGCAGAACTCCTTTTGGTGCCCCTGTTGTTCCTGAGGTATAGTTGATGGATAACGGGTCGCTGTGTATCATTTTTTCAGGCTCAAGATTCCCCGGGGTAGAATTCATCTCCTGCCTGAAGTCTTTCCATCCATTCCTTTTTCCTGAAAATAATAAATCAACTCCTGGGATTTCATCTTTTAATGCATCCACTTCACAGGCAACTGATATATCCGTGGTAATAAGTGCTTTGATGTTTGCGTCTTTAATCCTGTATTCGATATCTGCCTTCCTGAGCATTACAGTACCCGGAACGACTACCGCACCGATTGCCCAGATACCTAAACTAACTGTATAAACATCAACACCCTTCGGAAGCATCACCATAACCGTGTCACCTTTTTTAATTCCTGATTCCCTGAGTATACTCCCGAATCTCATGGCACTGTCCCATATTTCCCTGTAACTGGCTTTTTCCACCCTCCCGTCGGGGTATTCGGTTATTGCAATTAACCTTTTCCTGTCTTTTGCCCATCTTCCGAATACATCAACAAAATTGTAATCTTCAGGAACGTCCCACACGAAGTTTTGTCTTTCCTCCTGGTAATCGAACACTGCTGATTCTTTTCCCATGTTGTTATCCCCTGTTTCTGGTGATATTACCTTACAGTTTTCTGAATGCTGCCACGGTAATTAAAGGTAGCTGACTTAACAAAAATGAAATGCGATAAGAGGACTGGTAAAGCACATGATGGGGCTTCATTGGTCATCGGTTAAGGCAA
>JACUTP010000223.1 GCA_014859785.1 Candidatus Methanoperedentaceae archaeon
ATTTTTTCTTTTCAAAAGATGTCATCTATGTGCATACATCATGTCAGCCCGCACCAGTTTTATTTCACCGTATGAGATATCTTCACCGAGTTTTGCCTTGATGCGTGAAATAAATTTGCTTCCCACCTCATCGATTGCCTCTTTTATCAGGGACTGTCTTTCCAGGTCAACCACATGGTCTATGGAATCTATCTTTCCGGCGAGAATTAATTTTTCAATGTGTTCTGCAATTGTACTCTGGGTTAATTTACGAATCCATACAATTTCTTCTATCGACATGTGCTGGTTATAAAGTTCAAGTGTCTCTGCCATGGTCGGGGACACGGCACAGGAAGTTGCAGTACGGCTTTTGATTTGTGGGGATTTTGCCATTGTATTTCCTGATTGTGATTTTTGTGATGCCGCATTTTGGTCGCAGAAATCTGTGATCTCTGCAAGAAAAGCACTTCCGTATTTTTTTAGTTTAAATTCAGCCACACCTGTTATTTTCAAAAACTCCTGCGGGGTCTTCGGGCGCATCACTGCCATCTGCCGCAGGCTTGTGTCTGCAAAAATGATGTAAGGGGGTAAGTTTGCATGGTTTGCAAGCTTTTTTCGAAGTACCTTTAACTTCCCGAACAATTCTTCATCGGTGGCGTTTGTCTTTATGGCAGTTGATCCGGATATTGACCTTGTGTTTGACTTTGGCATGGACTTAGATTCCGGTTCAGGTGGATTCAGAAAAGTACTAACCCGGTTTTCCCTGACCGAAACTTTATCAGACGCAGGTTTTGTGATATGCATGGATTCAATATCACCCAGTATCGCCTTGCTTTTTGGATTCAACTTCAACAATGGATATCGTGCGCCCACAACACCAAGTGCACCACTTTGCACCATCTCCCGCGCAATGGATTGCCACTGGGATTTCGAATATTCGCAGCCAGTTCCGTAAGTTTTCAACCTGGTATGGCGGCTTGCAATAATCTTCTTTGTCCTAGCGCCAACCAGCACATCGATCACATAATTCATCCCGAACCTCTGGTCAAGGTCTTCTACGCATGACAGCAGTTTTTTTGCGGCATCTGTGCAGTCAAACATCTCTTTCGGTTCAAGGCATACATCACAGCTTTTGCAATTGTCATCAGGAATGCTCTCGCCGAAATATTTGAGCAGAACTTTGCGGCGGCATGAATTCGACTCGCAGTAGTCGATCATGTCGCGTAACTGGGTCAGCGCGATGTCACGCTCCTGTTTTCTCCCCATTTTGTTTATGAAATATTCGATTTTGTAACGGTCACCGTGACTGAAGTACAGGATGCAGTCGCATTCAAGACCGTCACGCCCTCCACGTCCTGTTTCCTGGTAGTAGCTTTCAAGGTTTTTTGGCAGGTCATAATGAACAACAAACCGCACGTTCGGCTTATCGATGCCCATGCCAAAAGCAACGGTTGCCACGATTATCTGTATGTCGTCCCTGATGAACATTTCCTGGTTCTTTGCACGCACTTTATCGGACAGACCTGCGTGATACGGACTCGCCACAAAACCTGCCCGGTTGAGCTTATTGGACAGCGCGTCCACGGTCTTTCGGCTGTGGCAGTAGATAATGCCGCTTTTTCCCCTCTTCTTTTTCAAGTACCGGAGTAATTGGGCATAAGCGTCCTTTTTTGGCTTGACCCGGTAGAAAAGGTTCTTTCGGTCAAAACCTGCCACATACGTGCTGTGTCCCTTGAATTTGAGTTCTGAAACAATATCATTGCGTACTTTCGGGGTTGCAGTCGCGGTGAGTGCGATCACTGGTGTGGAGGGGAATTTTTCCCGCAGTGTGTTGAGTTTCCGGTATTCGGGCCGGAAATCGTGTCCCCATTCAGAGATGCAATGGGCTTCGTCAATGGCAAACAGGTTTACATTGGCACTCTTGAGGAGATTAAGAGTATCTGTCATCATAAGCCGCTCGGGTGCGATATAGAGTATTTTGATGGGATTGGAGCTGGAGGTTATGGATGATTTGATTTCCTGTATCTGGCTGTAACTCAATGTACTGTTAAGGTATGCAGCCCCGATGCCATTTGCCGAAAGGGTGTCAACCTGGTCTTTCATCAGGGATATAAGGGGGGAAACAACAACCGTCATCCCATGCATCAAGAGTGCAGGCAGCTGGAAACAGAGTGATTTTCCGCCGCCTGTGGGCATGAGCACAAATGTGTCCTTTCCGCTGAGGACATCATTGATAATATCCTTTTGGAGAGGACGGAAATGAGTATAACCGAAATATTTCTGGAGTGTTTTGTGCATAGTTATACCGGTAAATGTGGGGGGCGGATTGGTTGAAAGTGGTATCCGCTGTGTTGTTGTTGCACTTAAATAGGGGTTGGTTGTATATTGCATCGAGCCAAGCGGGGTGAAAGTAATCGG
>JACUTP010000224.1 GCA_014859785.1 Candidatus Methanoperedentaceae archaeon
TTCTAAATTGTAACGGTCACGCAATAACAAAAAATACATGCGAGGGGTGGGATTTGAACCCACGAATCACTAAGAACTGGATCTTAAGTCCAGCGCCTTTGGCCGGCTTGGCTACCCTCGCAGGCTCTGGTTAGATATTCTTAAGCATATTTTAAACTACCGATTCGATATAATTATTTACAATCCCGGTCAATAATACCACATGCCATCTACTTACGTCACCTTTTCGCGAAACGTATTCATCCCCCTTACCAACATCTGCAGGAACAGGTGTGCCTACTGCGGTTTCAGGCGCGGGATGGAACATCCTGAAGCAACCCTCCTCCTCCCCGCAGAAGTGGAAGCCATTCTCTCACAGGGCGCACGGGCTGGCTGTACTGAAGCCCTGTTCACCTTCGGCGAGCGCCCCGGGGAAGTTCCGGGCTTTAACGCGTGGATTTTGGAACTCGGCTATGATAACATTATCGATTATCATGTTGAACTCTGCAAGCTATCAATCAGGAAGGGACTTTTGCCTCACAGCAACCCCGGTGTCATGGGAAAAGACGAGCTTTTAAAACTTAAACCCTACAACGCAAGTATGGGACTCATGCTTGAGACAACAGCACAGGTAGAAGCGCACAGGGGGTGCACAGGGAAACACCCCGGGGTGCGCCTTGAAACCATAGAAAATGCGGGCAAGCTTCGCATCCCGTTCACAACCGGAATCCTTATCGGTATAGGCGAGACATTGGACGACAGGGTGCGTTCCATAGAAACAATAGCCAGGCTCCATGAAAAATACGGGCATATCCAGGAAGTTATTATCCAGAACTTTACACCAAAACACGGAACCAAAATGGCACAGTCCCCCCCACCGGGAATAAACGGAATAAAAAAAACAGTAGCAATGGCGCGCAAACTCCTGCCTGATGATGTGGCAGTACAGGTTCCCCCGAATCTCGTAAACTCTGGAGAACTGGTAAAATGCGGCGCAAACGACCTCGGAGGCATCTCGCCTGTGACGATAGACTACATCAACCCTGAGGAAGCATGGCCTGGCATAGCACAACTGCATGAAACTGTGGGCGTACCACTCAGGGAGCGGTTGCCCATATACCCCGGCTTCGTAAAGGAAAAACTGTACAGTGAGGAATTATCCCCCTTAATCCGGAAGTTCTCGGACTCCGAAGGATTCAGGAAACCATATTTATAATCAAATCATTAAACAGCAAAAACAAGGTGGTACTATTCAGTTATCACAGAACACAAGGGACGATATTATCAACCGTGTATGGAAGGGCAGGTGTACGCGCGAGGATGCACTGGCTCTTTATGAGAATCCGTCATTCCTATTCCCTTTTGCTGACAGCCTCAGGAAAAAAGCAGTAGGGGACGATGTAACCTATGTGGTAAACAGGAACATCAATTTCACGAACAGATGTATCGGAACATGCAGGTTCTGCGCATTCAAGGAACAGGACGGGTACATTCTTTCCATCCCTGATATTCTTGGAAAGACAGGGGAAGCTGCCGGTAATAACGCAACGGAGGTGTGCATACAGGGCGGCTTGCTGCCTGGCTGGGATCTAACAAATTACTGCGGAATTCTTGAAAGTATAAAGGATGGGTTTCCTGACATGCATATCCATGCCTTTTCGCCAATGGAAGTATTCCATGCTGCGAAAAACAGTGATATAAGTATTAAGGAAGTCCTGTCTGCGCTTAAGAAATCAGGACTTGGTTCCATGCCAGGAACTGCTGCTGAGATACTTGTCGACAGGGTAAGGATGGAGATATGTCCTGACAAGCTAAATACAGATGAGTGGGTGGATGTTGTAACCACAGCCCACAGGACAGGTATTCCCACAACCGCTACCATCATGTACGGTCATATTGAAACCTCTGGGGAAAGGATTAAACACCTCTTTGTAATCCGGGATATCCAGAAGAAAACAGGCGGTTTCACGGAATTCGTGCCGCTTCCTTTTATGCCGTACAACAATAAGCTGGGTGCGGGATGTGATGTTTCGCGTGGGGCAGATGACTTGAAATTACATGCCCTTGCAAGGGTTGTCCTTTATCCATATATCAGGAACATCCAGGTAAGCTGGGTGAAACTCGGTAAGAAGATGGCACAGTCTGCCCTTGAGTGCGGTGCAAACGACCTCGGCGGCACGCTGATGGAAGAGAAAATATCCAGAAGTGCAGGCGCCACAAACGGGGAGTATATGTCGCCGCAGGAGTTTGAAGAACTTATAGTAGGGATTAACAGGGTGCCCAGGCAGCGGAATACCCTGTATAGTACAGTAAAGCAGAAAGTGTAACCAAAATAAAGAGTCATACCTTTTATGAACATTTACTATGAATTTACCTTTGTAACGCTTTACATGTTTATCACTTTT